>QEXX01000082.1 GCA_003130835.1 Anaerolineae bacterium
CAGGCGACATGAATGTCGCTTACGCGGTAGCACGAGATTTATCTCGTGGTTT
The DNA here is from genome assembly GCA_003130835.1 of Anaerolineae bacterium. Lineage (GTDB taxonomy): Bacteria > Chloroflexota > Anaerolineae > Anaerolineales > UBA4823 > NAK19. The sequence continues at coordinate 53 of QEXX01000082.1, forward strand.
CAGGCGACATGAATGTCGCGGCACGAATGAACTGCGTAACGTCAGTTAATAAATAATTTTGCATTTCCAAGCGCAAGACAATCTGTTCCAGATTTCACCCTGAAGTCAGTAAAATCTTACCCGTCTACTGACCCTGCATCTAATCACATGGCGAAGATCGTTCACCAGTTTTGAGCGACAAATTTAGGGTATGCCTTGCAAAGCAATATCATCCAAAAACCACCCGCTATCGGTAGCGGCTGTAGTTTGGACAAAGAACTCTAATTGTACCGATTGGCTGATATACGCGGACAAATTGACGACTGTTTTTTTCCATTCATAAGTATTGTTGGCTTGACAAAGGTCATCACTCCAGACAACTTGGCTGTTGATCTTTACCCCTCCCTGATCGAGTCCACAGGAGTCAACCGAGTTGATCCAATGCCAGAAGACCAAATTGGGGTTTGAACTGCTGATGGTTATGGTTTGATACAAGCGGGAGAGTTCGTTTTCATCCCCTCCAAGCCAAGCTGCCCAATTTCCTGAATGGGGATTGATTCCAGAGGGCATTTCATTTTTGTTGACGATCAAATCCCAGCCATTGGACGAATACTCTGTCCAGATGGTATCCCCTTGCTCAAAGTCTCCATTGGGAATAGAGTTTAGATTCGGAGAGAGACTGCGCATGACGAGGGGGAGATATAGATTAGATGAATATGCTGCTGGATTCAAGAATGCATTAATCCATGCCGTGTAGTTTGCTACCCGGGTGTAAACACCGTAGTAGTTTGGCATGGCACAGCCTCTGCCCCAACTGACAATACCGGCCTGTAACCAACCCCCGTTGCCATCAGAAACGATCAGCGGTCCTCCACTATCTCCCTGACAGGCATCTTTTCCCCCTGTGCTGTACCCTGCACATATCATATTTGAGGTTAGCTCCCCCGGATACGTTGCTGCACAGACTGTCTGATTCACAATGGGCACTTGGACTTCCATTAAGGCATCTGGAAGCTGGATGGGTTCTTGTGGAGGAGGATTCGTGCGTCCCCAGCCCGTGACGATCGCCATCACCCCGCTCGCAAAGAGAATCGAATCGGCTTGGCTTGCCAGGCGGATACTTTGTACTCTTGTGTCTAGGGTGAAGGGCTGCGCCAGTCTCAGTAAAGCAAGATCGTTATCCAAAGTGTTGTTATTGTATGCTGGATGCACAATAATTTGGCTCACTGCACGGCGTTGACCTTGGGTACCCGAAGTCGGACCGCTGCTGAGTTGGTTGATGCCAGCAACAACATTCAAGGTCACAGGGTTGGTAACCGTTCCGTCATCCCCCACCACACAGTGTGCCGCAGTTAAGACCCAATTTGGAGCGATGATAGAACCGCCACAAAATTGTCCATCAAAGGGATTTGCTTGATCCGCATATACAAGCGCAACTTGCCATGGGTATTCTCCTTCGTCGGCTGGGTTGCCGCCCACAATCTGAGGCAATAGCTCCCCCATCGGTTGGGTAGGGGTGGGGGTGAAACGAGACGCTCTTTGATGTGGCAGGTTTTCCATTCGCGCTTGGGCAGAAGGCAGTAGGAATCCGATCGCAAACAGCAGGATAAAGATCAAAAAAATAGCAATAAACTTTTTCATGAATACCCTACCTTTTTTGTTTTTTCCACCCAAGCCGTTGCAGCAGAGATCGAGGTAACCCCCGCAAAGATCAGTTTAGTGGACATCGCCATCCCACCATGCGTAGTTTCTTTCTCTATCCACGACATTGGATTGCACTTCTCGACTGCGATTGTATCATACAACAGCGCCGCCGGTGAAAATGGGCTTAAAGCCGACTAACCAGAGAGAGCAATTGCATCATCCCTTGACGCAAGGGAGGGGTATAGATGCTCTCATGGATGGTATGGGCGCGCTCTCCATACGTCAATCCAATCCCAATGGCAGGATAGCCAAGGCTGAGCGGGATGTTGGCATCGGTGGAGCCGATATTCAACATGGCTTTAATCCCTACCTGATTCAGACATTCAACGGCGAGTTGCACCAACGGATGGTCCTCGGGGAGTTGACCGGGCGGGCGCTCCCCAATCAGGTCAGCGCTGACATTCACCCCCTCTCGTTGGCTCTGCCGCACAAGCTGGAGGATTTGTTGGGTGAGCTGGGCAAGCGTCGCCGGATCTTCTGAACGCAGATCGAGTTCGGCTGTGGCAAGTGGGGCAATGGTATTGACCGAAACCCCACCCGTTATCATCCCCACGTTCAAGCTAGTGCGTGGGGAGGTAGGCAAGGGGAGGGAATCGAGGGCTGCAATGAGCCTGGCTAAATGGTGAATGGCGGAAGGGCGGCCAAAATTCACCCACGCATGTCCTCCAGCCGTCTCAACTTTTAGGCGATAACGCCGCACGCCTAAGGCGCGATGATACACCTGTCCCAACGCCATGCCCTCCAGAATCAAATAAGCCCTTACACGTCCACCAAATCGATCCACAACCGCGCGCATACCCCGCAGATTGCCTAATCCCTCCTCGCAAACGGTCGCCACCAACCACAGGTCGCCTGAGGCCGGCCGGGAAATCTCCTCCAACGCCCACAAGACCCCAAACAGCGCAGCCACGCCCAATGCATTGTCACCGATGCCAGGCCCGGCAATGCGATCCCCTTTCCAGACTGCTGCCTGATTGAGTTCGGGTGGGAAGACCGTATCCAAATGGGCAGTGATGACCAAAGGTAAGTCCTTTGGTTGTCCTTTGCGGCGAGCATACACATTGCCGACCGCATCGGCGAAAACCTCGTCAACCCTTTCGTCTTGAAATCGCTCCAGAACAAATCGGGCTCTTTCTTGCTCTTGGAAAGTCGGCGCAGCAATGCGTTGAAGTTGAATGGCAAAGTTTAAGATCCGCTCAAGCAGATGGGGCGATGGTGTCCAGTTCATACTTTTCGCACCGCTTGGCGTAAGGCTTCAAGGCGAGCGCGCGGCAAGCGTGGCTCACAGTCTAGGGCGTAAAAAGGGCCAATCCCCTCCGAGGCAATTGAAGCTGCAATATTGCCATATAAGGCGGCCTCCAAGGGATCATAAGTCTCGCAGTAGCCAGCCAGAAAGCCACCGCAGAACACATCTCCCACCCCGTGTAAGCTGACCATGCGCGCCGGATAGGGCGGAATGAACCAACGCATACGGCTGCGGGCATCATACACCCATTGGCTTTGCTCACTGCGGCGCACAATGATGACCTCGACAAATTCCCCTAGGGCTTCCATCATCTCAAAAACATCTTTGGTACGGTCTTTGAACAGATTGCAAAGCTCGTCTTCAGTGGGTAAAAAAGCGGTTAAGCCGCGCAAAATCTGAGGCATGTCTGTCCAAAAGGTTGGCAACATATAGCCCGGCGAGGGGGCGAGCGTGATCTTGGTAACCAAGCCTTGCCGCAGCAGGGAGGGGAACAGGTTATGGGTGAGATAGTCCAATGGGGCAAGGTGGGCGGCTGTGGCATCTAGATAAGGCTTGGGCAGATCGGTCGAGCGCAGCGAAATTGGTTGGCTTTGGGTGCGGCTATCTGGATAGTCCGCAGGGGGTTGATATCCCATGAGTGCCTTTGGGAAAGGGAGGCGGTGGCGTGCATAGTGTAGGACAACCTCGGTGCGGCTGAACGTTGCCAGGTCTTGATAGGCGTAAAAGGCACGCACATCGATCGGGCGTTTTTCGATCTGAATACCTTGGAGGTCAAACCCCTTTTGCTCTAGTTCGTCTAGCCACGGCCGGGGATAATCTTCACCTACCTTGGCAACAATACCGGCAACCTGATCGGGTCGCCAGAGTCGCCAACCAACCGCTGCATACAGGGCATTCCCCCCCATCAAATCCTCGTATGCCCGTCCATCCGGCAAAAGGATGAAATCCCGTTGTAAACAACCGGCAAAAACCGCCTGCGGAATAGAAGCCATCATAAGTCTGAGCGATGAAAGAGGCGACCCACCAAAGAACGCAAATCACAGAAAAGCACTGCTTAGACTATTTGAATTATAGCAAACTTAGGTTGGTGCCCCGTGCCAAAACAGGGTTGGGTTTCCAAAAGTCAGCCAGGCGAGTGTTCGTTTTGCACAGCGGGCAAGGTAGTATAATACACAGTGAATATCATCGCTCAGGTAGGAGGGGGGTGGCAGATTGTTCATTTTGATTGTTGCCTTTGGCGGCCAACTTTTCGTCCCTGTCTATCTGCACCCCGCATGGATTGTGCCCCTGAGCAAGTTTTGGAAGGAGTGAAGATGTCTGGAAACCGTTCTGCAGCCCTCGATTACGCCCAAAAGAATCACGCTCGCTTTTTGGAAGAACTGAAAGCGCTGGTACGGATTGCTTCCGTATCGACCGAGTCGCAGTATGAAACGCAAATGGCAGCAGCAGCCGCTTGGGTGGCTGACCAACTGCGCACCTTAGGGATGAACGACGTCGCAGTTTGCCCAACCGCGGGCCACTCGGTGGTTTGTGGGGAATATCGCTGTAGTGACCCACAGGCACCAACCCTCTTGGTATACGGCCATTATGATGTCCAACCGCCAGACCCGCTGGAACAGTGGGAAAATCCGCCCTTTGAACCAACTGTAAAAGGCGACTATCTATTTGGACGCGGCGCATCGGACATGAAAGGGCAGTTACTCGCCGGATTAAAGGCGATCGAATCGATTCTTAAGACCGATCAACTGCGAGTCAATCTACGCTTCCTCATCGAAGGCGAAGAAGAAATGGGTTCGCCCAATCTAGCTGCATTCATTGCTGAAAACCAGCACCGTTTGCAAGCTGATGTTGCCCTGAACCTAGATTCCGGAATTTTGGCGCCGGATTTTCCTTCCATCACTGTTTCCGTGCGCGGGCTAGCTTACTTCGAAATCCGCCTTTACGGCCCAGCCAGCGATCTGCATTCAGGCACATTTGGCGGAGCCGTTCATAATCCAGCCCAGGTGCTTTGTGAATTGATTGCCGGGATGCATGATGCCCAAGGACGCGTCACCCTGCCGGGCTTTTACGACCGAGTGCGCCCATTAAGTGAGGCAGAACGAGCCGAAATGGCTCGCCTACCACTCGATGAGGCTTATTACCTGAAGGTCACCGGAGCGCCAGCTTTGTATGGCGAATCCGGCTATACCCCGGCTGAACGAGTTGGAGCACGTCCGACGTTGGAGGTGAACGGATTGCTCTCTGGTTATACGGGAGAAGGCTCAAAAACCGTACTACCGGCTTATGCCATGGCGAAAATTTCTTGTCGATTAGTGCCCGATCAAGACCCCGCCGAAGTCTATCAGCAACTTTTGGACTATCTAAACGCTCATGCGCCACGCACTGTGCGTTGGGAAGTGGTGCAACATGCTGGCTCACCCGCCGCTATGATTGCACTGGACCGTGCGGAGTTAACCGCCCTCAGCCAAGCGATGGAGCAGGTCTGGGGGAAAAAGCCGCTTTACAAGCGCGAGGGTGGCAGTATCCCGGTTGTCGCTCAGCTACAACAAATTATGGGGATGCCAACCATCTTATGCGGCTTTGGTTTGCCAGACGACAACCTACACGCGCCTAACGAGCGTTTGCACCTGCCCACTTGGCAGCGCGGCATTGAAACCCTAATTCATTTCTTCTATAATCTGACTTCCTAGCCAGTTTACCTAACTGGCTTTCTCAGCTATCTGGATCGGCCATAGGTAGCCCAACCAGGTTCTGGTACAATCAAGAAAAACATTATCGGTAGAGGTTTGCCAATGGAAAAATCGAGAATGCCCACTTATGGTGGTCAGGCGGTGATCGAAGGGGTGATGATGCGCGGGCGTCAGGCTGTGGCGATTGCCCTCCGCGCTCCGAATCAACAAATCGTCATTCACACCGAACCCCTCAGCCCGATCTATCGCAGTCAATGGATGAAAATTCCCTTTCTAAGGGGCGTGATCTCCCTTTGGGATGCGTTGAGCCTGGGAATGCGGGCGCTCACCCTGTCCGCAAACACCCAGAGCGGTGAGGACGAAAAGCTCGAAGGCGCCTCGCTGTATCTGACCCTGGGTGTCTCGCTAGCCATTGCAATCGGTATCTTTTTCCTCGCTCCAGCCCTATTTGGACAACTCAGCGAGCGGTTTTTGCATCTGAATGCCTGGCAGGGTAATCTCTTAGAAGGGTTGCTTCGCTTAGCGTTATTGGTGGGCTATATTTTTGCCGTCGGCAGAATCCCCGACATTGCACGAGTCTTTGCCTATCACGGAGCCGAGCACAAAACGATTAACGCCTTCGAAGCTGGCGCCGAACTAACCCCGCAGGTAGTTGCCCACTTCCCACTGGAACATCCTCGCTGTGGCACTTCTTTTCTGCTCACCTTGGTTGTTCTATCGGTTTTGATTTTTTCTTTGCTCGGACCGTTAGATTTACACGTCCGCTTGATCACCCGCCTCTTGATGATTCCTGTGCTGGCTGGTGTGGCTTATGAGTATATTCGTTGGACAGCTAATCATCTGGATCATTTCTGGGTACGGTGGATGATTGCTCCGAATTTAGCTCTACAACGCTTGACGACCCGTGAGCCAAGCCTCGACATGCTTGAAGTAGCAATCGCTGCCTTCTGCACCATGCGCGAAAAGGAACAAGAGATTGTGGTATAGGTCCATTCGTTAGAAGGATAGGTTCACTCGCCGATCAATTGCACAACCAACTCGCGGCGACGGGCATGGACATCAAAGTCAATAAAGATAATTTGCTGCCATGTACCCAGAGTTAACCGTTGATTGACAAACGGTATCGTGAGGGAGGGCCCCAATAGAGCGGCCCGCACGTGGCTATGCCCGTTGCCATCTCCCCAGCGGCTATTGTGAGCATAGGGCTGGTGCGGATCGACAATTTGGTCAAACAGACGACGCAAATCGCTTAAACAGCCGCTCTCATACTCGATGGTGGTCACAGCGCTGGTCGAGGAGGGGCAAAAGACCGTGACAATCCCATTCGACAAGCCACTTTGCAAAACGAGCTTTTGCACCGCCTCGGTTAGGTCATGAATATCAGCGTTGCCGCGCGTGCTAAGGTTCAGAGCCATGGTTTTGACCGTCATCGCAGCCTCCTTTTTCACTCCGATTATAACCCACGCTTTGTTATCAATTTCTCTTTTGTTTCTGTTGCCAGAAATCCCGTAAGAACTGATAGGCCCTTTTCGCCCACTCAAGCATGGGATGGGTCGGTCGGGGCAGTGCAGGTCTTTGAGCCTCTGGCCAAGGTTCTAAGTCTAACATCTTGCGCACCACATACGTGGCAATTAACTTTAAGGTCGCAACCACCGGAGCTGCTAAGATCAAACCGATTAAACCAATCAAGTTGGCAAAGATAATCGCAGCCACCAAAACTGCCGCCGGATGTACCCCAAGCGTCTCCCCCATGAAACGCGGTGAGACGATGTTATCGAAAATTTGGTCAGTCAGAAACGCCAGAACCAGAACCAAAATCGAGAATTGCAGCGGTTGTAAGCCAAAGTAGTTACTGGGTTGAAAATAGGTCACCAGAAAGGTGGTAATCCACAACGCCCAAGGGCCGATGTAGGGCACCAAGCGTCCAACCCCTGCCAAAACAGCGATGCCAATGGCATAGCGCACTCCCAGAATCGTTAGCAAGACAAAGTAAGCCAAAATGGCAAAAGAAATCACAATCAATTGACCGCGAAAAAAGTCATTCCAGATGCGGCGCATCTCTGCCCCAAAGCGCTCTAAATCCGCCTGATAGCCTGGAATTTCAATATGCACGAACTCATGACGCACCCGCTTGCCGGCATCAGCAAGCAAGAAGTAGGAAACAATCAGTACAAACAACCCCCACAAGAAGGTCGTTGCAGCCGAAGTGGCAATACTGCTAATCAGGCTGCCGGCGCGTCCCAACAGCGGCTGAACGATGGACAAGGCTTGATTGGCAAGCGCAGGTAAATCATATTGAGCAAGGCTAAATTGAAACGGGCCGAAGATAAACGTTTGTTGCGAAAGTTGCTCTAAAAACTGCGGAAAATCCTTCAGGCTGTTTTGCAGAAAGTTAAACAGACTCTGCAGTTGTTGAACTACCGCCAAGCCGGACAAAGCCACCAAACCAACCCCAAGGAGGAAGAGGAAAATATAGATAAAAGCAACTGCCGTTTGCCAAGGAAGCTTAATGGATTTGGTCAACCAATTGGCGACCGGATAGAGCAGATAGGAAAGCATAAAAGCCAAGATTAACGGACCTACCAAATGCCGGAACTGGATGACCAACAACGCCATGATAGCCACAAAAGACAGCCCGACAATCAGTTTGGTGGTTGCACCCCATTTGGGAGAGCTAGAAGGCTCAGCGTTCGGTAAACTGTTCATGGCATCCCTCCTCTTGCAGAAGAGCCACGAAAAGAGTCAGAAGATGGTGGTTGTCCTTTCCCCTGTTGCCACCAGCGCGGGTTCGGTGGAGGCAAAGGTGAACTGCTGAGAATTGGGAAGGGGTCTAGATCGAGCAGGTTAGCATAAATGTAACGGCCGATCACGCGTAGAGTGGCAATGGTGGGAGCAGCCAAAAAGATACCCAAAACCCCTGCTAGGAGGGCACCACTGACAATCCCTAAAATGACCACCACCGGAGGCAGGTGGACGCTCCGTCCAATGATGCGGGGAATCAGATAATTCAAGTCAAATTGCTCAAAGACCAAGTGCAAGCCAATCACCAATAGCAGAAAGATCCAATTGGGCAGAGGCAACCAGGTGGAGCCGACAAAGAAAGCTAACAGAGAAGCCACAAATAACCAAATTCCATGCCCAAGGCTAGGCAAAAATTCCATTAAACCGGCGAAAATCGCCATTGCCAAGGGAAACGGCAACCCCAACCCAAAGCAAACAGCCGCAAAGATCAGAGCAACCACACCAGCAAGCGCCAGTTGACCGCGGAAAAATGCTCCCCAGATGGTGTTGATCTCCTCTTTCAGAAAGCTATAATCTCCCCGATAGGCAGGGGGGACAAGGCTTTCCAACCACTGGCTGATTTTTTGGTTATCTTTGATGAGATAAAACGTCACCACAACAACAAAGATCACCCAAACAAACGAGGACAAGACCTCTGCCAGGATGTTGACAGTATTTGCCATCACTTGTTCAATTAGAGTTTGCAGTGCCTGACGGAGCGGTTCGATCAGGGTTTCGGACCTGATCTGCAAACCACCGATCACTAAGCGCCGACCGAGTAAGGTTTCAACGCTGAGCACCAACCGTTGAATGTCACCTCCTAAGCCACTTAACTGCTCTATCAGCGGAGGCACGATCAGCCAACCCAGCATCACCAAAGCGCCTAAAACAAGCAAATAAGCGATCAAAATCGCCAGCCCACGCGGCAGACGCAAAGCTTGCTGCAATCGGTTAACGAGCGGTGAGAGCACATAAGCCAGAATCACCGACAGGATCAGCGGCGGCAAAACGGTGCTAAACCGAAACAAGAGGTAAATCCCCAGCGCCAAGACCATCAAGCTAACGGTGAACTTGGTCGGGGTTGACCAGCGTGGCCTGGCTTGGAAGTCTAGCTCCTCCATTGTCAGATTTGTTGTTCGCTATGGTCCTGATCCCTCGCCAATGCTGACACGGCGAGGGGAGAAGGGTGGGTCGAGTAGCGGAAACACAATGTAGCGTTTCAAAGCTTGGTCTCCTGTTCAGCCCCTCTGCCATGGGAGGATAGAAGGCATCTCCTTTCTCCCATAAGGAGAAGGCTCAGGGATGAGGCAGGATCACAGATACACCCGTTCAAAATCCGCTATGGATGCCAGGGCTGTTACTTCAGAAAGAAGGACAGGATAATCATAATCACGAAGAACGTCCCCGCCAGCGTACCGATGCGCTTTAGATCCTTGATCACATCGGAATAATCGGGGTTAAAAGCCTTCTCACTGCTACGGGGTGCAGCCTGTACACTTTGGGAAATTTGGCTGACCGTTACCGTTGCAGTCGATTCGCCCGTACGGGCAGAAGAACTTCGAGTGGAACGTTTATTTTTCTTGCTCATTAAGCTTTACTCCTAATCATAAATAAAATCGTCTCAGCCGCCGTTTTGCAAACGCGCCACGACGACGATGCGTTGATTATCCACCATATAAGGATAACACGAGATGAGCGTGACGATTGGCTCGCTGGTCTGAGCCATCACCTCCACCGCCGTTGGTTCGACAATGCGGGTGGAGACCACAACATAGGTAAACGAACGCTGACTGGTGTATAGAATCACCGGATCGCCCGGCTTTAATTGGTCGAGGTCACGAAAGATCTCGCCGAAAATGTCATTATGAGCCGAGAGGACAATGTTGCCGGTTTCGCCCGGGTTGGGTGTACCAAGGCTCTGACCAACGCCCTTCTTAAGCTGTTCCCAACCATCCCCCTGTACCACCGGCGCATCAACCCGAATAGCCGGGATTTGAATGCGTATCGCTTGTTGTGGACTAGGGGTTGGCAAGGGCAAACTAGCCAGCGATTGCACAATGGGGCGCAGGTGCTCCGGAATCTCAGCTTCGTTCGGGCGAGCGCCTCCCAATGAATTGGGTGGTGTATGCCCAGAAGGCAAGACGACAGCCATCAAGAGGGGCGTAGGGGTCAAGGTGGGCTGTTCCAAAGCCGCCGCCACTTCCCGATTCAGTTCACGGATTAAGCTTAAGCCATTAAAGACCACAAAGAGAAACCCCGCCACTGCGACAATCTCGATAAAAAGGAGAAAGGCATCCAGGGCTTTGCGACGGCGCGTGGCGGGAGGCATCGCTTCCTCATCGAGGCTGATCTCCTCTACGCTGGAGCGCAGCGGTTGCAGGGTCAGCGCACTTTCATCGGGAAGAATTGAAAGTGTCCGACCACTGCGCCGATAGTGTTGTAAACGTGCTAACCGCGCCGCACGGCGCTTCTCCACTAACAGCCAACGCAGTTCCTCTTCGCTTAAGTCCTCGGGGTTTTTCTTGCGTACCATGGTGAGGATTATACCAGAGGGAAATGTCCAGTATATCCGGTCTATCCTCTTATTAACTCACCTTACGCAGTCAGTCGAGTGGGTTTGAGTTCCTGCAGCTGGGCGTAAGCAGCATGAATGGCGTGCAGATAGAGTTTGGCTTTGAGTGCA
>QEXX01000083.1 GCA_003130835.1 Anaerolineae bacterium
CTTGGAAAAGTCACCTACCCAAACGGTGACCACACAAACCAATCATTGCTTTGCGGCTTTGTGCGGTTACATCAAACTCGAACTGCTCAAAGGCAATACCAAACTCAATCACTTTGCACTCAAAGCCAAACTCTTTCTGCACGCCATTGATGCTGCTTACGCCCAGCTGCAGGAACTCAAACCCACTCGACTGACTGCGTAAGGTGAGTTCTTAAGACACTTTAAGCCAAAGAAACCATGATCACCACCCAAGGCAAGCGCAGAAACGGGCTACCCTCAACCACCGCTTGATTTCTTTCAAACGCGGGAACAAAAACTCTGGTATGATTCAGAAACAAAAATTTTGGCAAAAGGTGGTTTGGAAATGAAAATCTACATCACCGGCATCAGCGGCTTTCTGAGCATCAATCTCGTTCGCTACCTCCTGAACCAGGGCTATGACCAAATCGCAGGCATCGATCTGGTGGATTTCACCTACCCCGAACGTCCTAAGATCGAGTTCTTGCAAGGTGACATCCGCGATCCCGAAGCCGTGCGCCAGAGTATGAAGGGCGCCGAGATCGTCATCCACACCGCAGCAGCCCTGCCGCTCTATTCTCCTGAAGATATCTATACGACCGACGTGGTCGGCACGCGCATCGTCTTACAGCAAGCCTACGAATACGGCGTCAAACGCTTTATTCACATTTCCTCCACTGCCGTCTATGGGGTTCCCGATCATCATCCCATCTATGAAGATGATCCGTTGATCGGCGTTGGGCCTTACGGCAAAGCCAAGATTCAAGCCGAAGAAGTCTGTTTGGAATATCGCGCAAAGGGGATGTGCGTGCCCATTTTACGCCCCAAATCGTTTATCGGACCAGAACGCTTGGGGGTATTTGCTATCTTCTATGAATGGGCAAGCCAGGGCAAGAACTTTCCGATGATTGGCTGGGGCAACAATCGCTATCAGCTCTTGGATGTGGAGGATTTGTGCGAGGCGATCTATGCTTGTATGAGGCTCGATGAAGCGGTGGTCAACGACACCTTTAACATCGGAGCGGCTGAGTTTACCACTATGAAGCAAGACTACCAAGCCGTCTTGGATGCGGCCGGCTTCGGCAAACGCATCATCCCCTTCCCAGCCGGCCCGGTGGTTTTGGTGCTCAAAATCCTCGAGCGGCTGAAACTCTCCCCGCTCTACCCCTGGATTTACGAAACAGCTTCCAAAGACTCCTTTGTCTCGATCGAAAAAGCTCAGCAGAAATTGGGTTTCCAACCCCGCTATTCTAACCAACAGGCTTTGCTGCGCAATTATCAGTGGTACTTAGAGAACAAGGATACTTTCAGTGAGGGCGAAGGTATCACGCACCGTCAGCCGTGGAAGCAAAAGGCGCTTAAGTTGGTGAAAGTGTTTTTCTAGCCGCTAGCTTTTCTTGATAGGCTGACACCTCGATGATCGGCGGGCGCTCGCGCTCGGCGATTTCTTCTACTTCAAGATATAAACGCCCGGCTTCATAGTGAATGGTCTTCATCGAGCGGTTGATCTCCTGCAGCAGATTGACACCGTAGCGGCGTTCCAGTTTGCGAATCACCGTCTGAATGATGGCAAAGGACATCTTGCTTAACGCCTGCAGGGGTTGATTGTGGTGGATGCGCTCCTGCAGGTCAACTTGAGCGATTGCCTCCAAACCGACCGTTTCCAAAATGTCGATGAGCAGCCCGATCTCTACACCATAGCCGCAGGAAAAGGGCAAGCGCTCCAGCAGCGTTCGGCGCCCGCCATATTCACCCGATAAAGGCTGAATCAAGCCGGAGAGGGCTGGATAGAAGAGGTTAATCAAAGGGCGAGCCGTCAATTCGGTCACGCGGCCGCCCCCGCCGGCTTGCACTTTATCGCCCACTTTGAGCGGCCTGCGGTAGAAACCTTTGACGAATTGGATACGCTCGCGCAGCAGCAAGGGTCCGACCAATCCATAGACAAAGCGGGGATGGATGTTGACAATGTCGGTGTCGATCCATAAAACGATGTCGCCTTTGGTCAAATAGAGGCTTTTCCACAACGCTTCTCCCTTGCCGTGTCGGGCACCCACTTCGGGGAGCACTTGCTGGTGGATATAGACCGGCACGCCTAAATCGGCTGCAATTTGGCGCGTTCGGTCGGTAGAGTTCGAGTCGATCAGAAGAATTTCATCTAAGAGCGGAACGTCGTCCATCAAGGCGCTTTTGATGGTCTGGATGACCTTCCCAACGGTGGCTTCTTCGTTGAGCGCCGGCAGGGCTAAACTGATCGTAATCCCTTGTTTCTCCTTTAACTTCATCAGATACGAAAGATCGGCAAATTCATCGGCGTAATAGGTGTTTTCCCCGAACCATTTATCCACTAAAACAGAGATGGAACTGGCCGAAGCAATTTCCTCACCAAGGTTTGGTGGCAGCGGCCGGGACGAACGGATGGCGATCACGCTGCAAGGCGCTTGATGGAGGACTTGCTCGGTGATCGGCCCAACGTCGGTGGAGCGTTGGCCGGGTTTTGCCATGGTGCCCATGATGATTAAGTCGGCTTGTTGGGCATGGTCAAGGATCGTCTCAACCACTTGATCGGCTTGCACAATTTTGCGCTCGACCTCTGAAATTTGCTCCAGAACGCTCACTAGGCTACGGGCTGGGCTGTCGAGGAAGGGTTCTTTTGGCGAGACAATGTGCAGAGGGAAAACTTTGGCGTTGGTCGTCTGGGCAATAGCAAACGCCAAGCGCAGGCTTTGTTCGGCCTGTACCGAACCGCGAATCGGGACAAGAATCCTGTGAGCAGTAGATGAAACTTCGCCCCGCAAGATCGCCAACTCACATGGGTAGATGGATAAGGCTTCGTTGAGGCTGATGCCCATCTGCTCAAAATGGGCAGGATATTCCAAGATCAGAAGGTCGGCTTGTTCCTCTAGAACCACCTGAGATAAATCTAAAAAGGGTTGGAAGGAAGCGCGCACCCGTTCTCGAATCCGAATGCGAGGCTCCATTTGTTGCCAGCGGTGTAGGACGCTCCGCACCCGCCGAGCCGGCAGGGCAGCCATGCTCAGCGTTTCACCTTCTGGCACACTGACCAAGCCGACCACGACAATGTGCCCCCTCTGGGCAATGGCACGCGCGAGCGCCAAGGCAGCGTTGCTCTCTGCTTCGGGGAAGATGGGCACTACAATGCGGCGATAAACCCCGCGTTGATAGGAGCGATTCAACCTGTCTCTCTCCTTTCAATTAACGCAGCGATATGTGTCTTGTAAATTTGCTCCCAACCATACTCACGGCGCGCCCGACGGCGCAAAGCACAGATGGGGTTGGTTCGCAACGTGGCTTCAATCCGTTCGGCAATGATCGATGGCGATTCATCGAATCCGAAGGTAACGATTTGATCACCACCGATTTCGCGTAAAGGGGGAATGTCAGAGCAAAAGACAGGCATGCGGCTCAAACCGGCTTCCAAAACCGGGATGCCGAACCCCTCCTCGCGGCTTGGAAGCAGGAGAGCATCCGCGATGCGGTAGAAATCGGCAATGACCGCATCGGGTAGCGTCTCAGGGCTCACCTCGGCTAAAAAGTGCACTGCCCCTTCCAGGTCTAATGCTTTGCGCTCTTCCAGCAACCGCTCAAAATATTGTTGGTTGCGCGGATTATGCGCCCCCAGAGGCCCAGTGACCACTAAGGCCGCTTGCGGAAGCGTTTGGCGCAAGGCTGCCAATATCTGCAACCCCAATTCGATGTTCTTGCGCGGAGTGATGCGCACCGGCAGCAGAAACAACGGTTCGCAGGCAAACAAATTCAACGGTTCGATGAAACGTCGCGTTGTCTCTTGCACGTTATAAAAGGCGAGGAAGTCCAGCCCATTGGGGATGACGCGGATGCGTTCTTTGGGGATGCCCAGCAATGCGGCTAATTCGTTTTGGCGCAGGCGAGAGACAGTCACATGCTGGACGTTCGGCCAATCCTTGCGCAGCAAATCCCATGGATAGCCGCGGTGCAATTCGGGTTGATAGCGCGGTGTCGTCCAGGCTAAATCGTGATGCCATAGGATCAATCTAGGCCGCTCTTCGGTACAGCACCATCGATGCAGGGCAGCCGTCAGCGCTAAATTTTTATGCAGCGAACAGACGTTATGGGCGATGATCCAATCGGCATCTTCGACTTGCTGGCGCAAGATCAGGAAAAGTTTATCGACCAGATCATAGAAACGATCGGGCACCCTTCCCTGATCTAGTTCGCTTTTCACCTCGAGAATCGCCGCATGACGGGAGTCAAACAATGGCGCCTCGATGAATTTCACTCGTTCATCAACCATCGCACCCCGTCCGGCGAGCAGGCACACTTCGTGGCCGTGATCGGCGAACAAGCGGGCGTGATGTCCGATGACGCTCTCGACGCCACCGACAATGGGCGGGGCGCTATAATGCACCAAAACGATCTTCATTCCTCTTCTCCCGAAAGGACATGGAGAATGCTCCGTAATTGGCTGGCAAGCGTGCGATAGGAGTAATAGCGCCGGCCCAAGCGATAATTGTGTTCGGTCATCTCTTCCACCAGGGCCGGGTTATCTAAAAGCTCGCGGGCTTGTTGCAGGGTTTTTTCGGTGATAAAGCCATCGAATTCAATGGCGCGAAAGCCTTTGGGTTTGATGTCGATTGAATAGATGGTATAGTTGTTGACCAACAAGGGGCGTTTGTAATAAATCGCTTCTAGGAAAGCGTTGCCAAAACCTTCTAAAAGAGATGGATAGGTGACCAGATCGCAGCGCGAATAGACATCGAAGAGGGAATAGATTTTTCGCCCATCTGGCAGGATGCCACGCTTTTCGCCGACGATTTGGTCTGCCATGATCAGTTTGACGTTCATCAATTCGGCATAGGTGAAGAGATGTTGGGCATATTCATCGCCCTCATCGCCGCTGGCGTGTGAAATCACCAAGCGAGCTGGCATTCCCAGACGGCGGACAAACTCAATGGCGTGTTCGATGCCCTTGCGGCGCACCACGCGAGTGGGCTGCAGGAAGAAGTATTCATAATCCGCTATGCCGAGGTCCTCCCGCAAGGTGACGGAATATTCATCGGGTGGTGGGGGTGGCTCGTCAAAGTTCATCACATTAGGGATGACATAGGCTGCAATACCGCGCCGATGGCTGAGTTGGTTCGCCGCCGAGCTGTTGATCACCACATGCACCAAATTGGGCAGGCGCGGGGGATAAGCCATGTTGATATAATCCCACACGCAGTTGACCAAGTAGCGCTTGCGCTCCCAGAACAGATCGTGATGATGGGCAATGGTGGGAATACCGCTTTCGGCAATCAATTCGGTAAGCGCCAACGCCAGAGGAAGATTCATCGGGATCGAAAGGGCGTTCTCCACTAACAGGATATGGATGTCGAATTGGCGAATGAATTTGATCAGATGTTCCTTGAGATACCCCGCCACATCGCGAATGCGCATGGTCAACACCGGTGGCCGAACGCGGTTGGAAAAGGCAATGCGCGTGATGTCGAGAATTTCCGGATGATCGAAATGCGCTTCGGGCACAACGTAAGAACGCTCTGCAGGGCGATCGCACTGTCCGGCAAAGTAGAAGCAAGAGTGTCCCATCTCAGTTAGCACGCAGCACCATTTGCTCGACTCGAGCGAGACCCCATCGGTCGAGTTGAAGCGCATCGAGACAAAGCCAATGTTGAGATGTTTGGTAGGCAAATGATCGTTCAAGGTTGCTTCTCCGCTTGGTAAGGCACCAGCCAAAGGGTCTGATAGGGCTGCAGGGTGCATTTCGTTTGTGGTTTTAGTTCCATCGTTTGCTTTTCGATCAAGTCTTCCCAAATTCCAGATAAAGGATAGGCAGTGGCTGAGGCGCTTAGGGTAAAGGTTTGGGGTTGAGAACTTAAGTTTTGTAAACACAAAAGTTGATGTTCCCCTGAGCGCGTTTGGCGGTGCAAAGCAAAGATGGCTGCAGGACATTCTACCACATTCCAAACAGCCCCAAAGGGCGTGAAAGCCGGCTGAGTAGCCCGCGCCCGAATCAGCTTTTTTAGACGGTGAAACACCTTGTAGCGGAGGGAGTTTGGATTGGCTAGTTGGCTTTCCAATTGATGCCGCTCCAACTTCTGACGGTTAATCGTGCGGTTTTGACCCGTCTTTTGCACGCCCTCTTTCCATCCACGCGAGCCGAACAAACTATGGAAGTAAAAGGCCGGCACACCGGGCAAACTCAGCATCAGGGCATGAGCGGCAATGAACCGCTGCAGATGCAATTCCAACGGCTCTTTGCGGCGTGGATCGCTCAAGGCATCGAAGTAATTGATATTCA
>QEXX01000084.1 GCA_003130835.1 Anaerolineae bacterium
AGGCGACATGCATGTCGCTTACGCGGTAGCACGAGATTTATCTCGTGGATTTAGGCGACATGAATGTCGCGGCACGAATGAACTGCGTAACGTCAGTTAGATGAATCAAGAGATGGAAACCAAGTATTATCACGGGCGAATCACAGCTGAGCAAGTTGCAAATGCATTAGTCTCGACATTTAACCGCGGCGCTCTTCGAGCCCAAATTGTTGGTTCTGGTGATCATATCGTTGTTCAAATCGCCACCCATCCAAACCCTTCTTCTGGGGGTTATACAGCCATTGGCGTTCGCATTGATGCAATTGAGGACGGCATAGCCGTTCACATCGGGCAACAAGATTGGTTGGGCATTGTGGCAAGTTTGGGCAGAACTGCCCTAGCTGCTTGGAGAAACCCGCTCTCTTTACTAGGCAGATTGGATGATCTAGCCCAAGATATCGAAAACATCCAATTGGTTGACAAAATTTGGAAAACCATTGAAGACACGGTCAGGAAAGCCGATGCGTCCTTTGAACTGAGCGAAAAATTACGACGTATCTCCTGCCCCTATTGCCGAACAGCCAATCCAACTGGCGAGTCGCACTGTATTGCTTGCGGTGCGCCGCTTGGTGGTGTTCAACCCCACACGTGTCCAAAGTGTGGCTTCGTTGTGACCAGTGAGACCGTATGCCCCAATTGCGGTCAATCACTCTCGGTGGCTTAAGGGATTAGCCGCCGCCAACCAAAGCAACTGGTCGTCACGTCAGCCGTGCTACCTGTCTGTATAAGCTCCTTTTGCTCTGGGAAAGCGGATTTCTAAGGATTACGCCACTTACGTCCATCGCGCTGGATAAATTCATCTACCCCGCTTGGCCCCCACGTTCCGGCTTCATAAACAGGGAGGTTTTTTAGCCCCGCTTGCTCCCAAGCCTCAAGAATATTAGTCGTGAATCGCCAAGCTGCCTCAACTTCATCAGCGCGGGTAAATAAGGTGGCATCTCCCATCATCACATCTAACAGCAACCGCTCGTACGCCTCTGGAGGCTCACTGCCGAAGGTAGACACATAATCAAACGACATATTGACAGGCGCAATTTGGTGGATCGGGCCTGGCGCTTTCGCTCCAAAGGTAAGCGTAATCCCTTCATCTGGTTGAATACAAAGAATCAATAGGTTTGGGGCATCTCCCGCCATATTACGCCAGCCAAACAAAGAGAGCGGGACTTGCTTATATTGAATAACAATTTCAGTCACACTCTTGGGTAGTCTTTTGCCCGAACGAATGTAAAAGGGCACTCCAGCCCAGCGCCAATTATCAATAAACAGGCGCATCGCAAGAAAGGTCTCGGTCGTTGAGTTGATCGCAACCCCTGGCTCATCTTTATAACCAATGACCCGTTTTCCATCGATGACCCCAGACACATATTGCCCTCGAAAGGTATTTATGAGGGCGTCCTCCCCTTTATAAGGACGCAGGGCTTGCAACACCTTGATCTTCTCATCTCGCACTGCGTCAGCCGTAAAGGCAACCGGTGCTTCCATGGCTGTCAGGGTTAGTAGTTGCAACAGGTGATTTTGAAAAATATCGCGGATCACACCAGCCTGTTCGTAATAGCCTGCCCGATTGCCCACCCCAACGGTTTCCGCCATTAGGATTTGGACATGATCGATATAGCGACGATTCCAGAGAGGTTCAAAGATCCCGTTTGCGAATCGAAAGACAAGGATGTTTTGGACAGTCTCTTTCCCTAAGTAGTGGTCAATGCGAAAGATCTGATCCTCGCTAAAAACTTCATGGACTTTTTGATCGAGATTCATTGCAGAAGATAAGTCCCTGCCATACGGCTTCTCAATAACTACTCTCACCCAACCGGGAAAATCGTGGTTTAAGCCTGCAAGCTTAATCCCTTCCAAGATGTTCAAATAGGCATCGGGAGGCGCTGCAAAATAATACAGCACATTGACGATCTGTTTTTCAACCAGGGTTTGTTTCAGACGACGATAGCCTTCCCAATCTTGAAAATCCGACTGAATATAGAAACAATTTTGCAGAAACGCAAGGCTGGTTTCTTGGCCACCCGTATCTTCAGCGATACGAATGGATTGTCTGAGTTGTTGGCGTAAGATCTGATCGCTCCATTGGCGCCGCGCAAACCCAATGATAAAAAAGGGTTGGGGCAAACGGCTGTTGCGATCAAGGTGGTATAACGCTGGCATCAATTTGCGCGCCGTCAAGTCCCCAGTCACTCCGAAGATTACAATAGCCGATGAGTTTTGCATAGAGAACGTCTCTTTATTTATTCCTATTTTATTATGTATGTCAAAATAGCTTCATGCTATTTGTAACTATTCAATTCGATAATTCGTCCTTATACTACTCTGTGAATAATGAGTGGCATTGTCTTATTTTAACGAAATTTTTTCTATTCACAAGCGATGATTGGTCGCCAAGGTCAAATCCCAGTACCAAAAAGAAATCCGTCTCGCTCAAACAGACCAAATCTAGAAGGAGGTGCTCATTGTCATCCGCAAGCGTTTCTCCCACTCCGGAAGGCATCCGGCAAAAAACATTTCTTGAAGAGGTCATCGAAAACACCCCTGGCGATTGCCATTTGTTGAATTGTATTCAATGTGGCACTTGTGGGGGCTCTTGCCCTTCCGGTCAGGATATGGATCACACTCCGCGGGCAATTTTTGCGATGATCTCTGCCGGACTAAAGAAAGAAGTCCTTAAGAGCAATACCCCTTGGTATTGTGTATCGTGCTATTACTGCACTGTACGCTGCCCACAATCGGTTCACATTACCGACATTATGTACACCCTCAAACGACTTGCTGTCAAAGAGAAAGTTTATGATGATTCAAAAGCCCCAGATTTCTCAAAAACCTTTGTTGATTGGGTTGAGAATTACGGACGGGCTTTTGAATTAGGCCTGATGTCAATGCATCTGATCAAGCACAATCCGTTTGGAGTTTTCAAGATGGCCGGCATGGGGATGGGAATGATCTCCAAAGGTCGGATGGCGTTCACCCCCACGCGGATTAAGGGGATCGATAGCCTAAAGGCAATCTTGAATAAAGCCAAAGAACTGGAGGCAATGGCATGAAATATAGCTACTTTCCCGGTTGTTCCCTAGAGCGTAACGCATCTGCTTACCATGTATCGGCTATGGCAATTGCCGAACCGCTTGGAATGGAATTCGTCGAAGTCGAAGATTGGAATTGCTGTGGGGCGACGGAATATGTATCCTTGAACCTCATCGCTTCCTACGCGCTGATTGCCCGCAACTTGGCGCAAGCTGCGAAAGAAACAAGCACCAAACAGTTGGTTGCTCCCTGTAGCGCCTGTTACCTCAACCTCAAAAAGTGCAATGCTTACATGGAAGAAAGCCCGTCGCTGGAGGAAAAAATCAACCTCGCTTTAGCAGCCGGAGGCTTATCCTACAAAGGAGGGACGCTCAAAGTCCGCCATTTGTTGGACGTTATTGTCAACGATGTTGGGTATGAAGCCATTGCAGCAAAGGTAACCAAACCCCTAAAGGGGTTACGCGTTGCCCCGTATTACGGATGTATGATCGTGCGTCCCAAACTCGGCAAGAACGGCACGTTTGATAATCCCGAATATCCAACCACCCTGGACAAACTTCTCAAAGTTCTTGGCGCAACGGTCATCGATTTTCCACTTAAGGCGCATTGTTGCGGTGGTCACATGACCCAAATTAGCGAGAGCACCGGTTTTGAATTGATCCGCCGCCTGATCAAAGGCGCTACAGATTACAAAGCCGATCTCATCGTCACCTTGTGCCCAATGTGCCAACTCAACCTGGACGCCTTCCAAGGAGCCATGAACGCCCACTTCAACACAACCTACCACATGCCTGTGCTCTATTTCACTCAAATGATCGGCTTAGCTTTTGGGATGGACGCAGCTAGCTTAGGCATTGGCACAGAGCTGGTTGACGCCCGTCCTGCTCTTGAAAAAATCGGAGTAGAAGTGCCAGAAGCCGAAATAGTCGTAAAGAAACCACCCAAAGAAGCGCTTCCCATGCCATCAATGCCGGAGGAGAAATAAGCCATGTCGAAAGAGAAAATTGGTGTCTACATTTGTCACTGTGGAAGCAACATCGCGGGAACTGTAGATGTTGCTGAGGTCTCTCGTTGGGCAGGCGAAGCCCTCAAAGACCGCGGCGTGGTTGTCTCGCGTGATTATAAATTCATGTGTTCTAGCCTTGGACAGGAATTAATCCAGAAAGATATTAAGGAGCAGGGGCTAACACGGGTAGTTGTGGCTGCGTGTTCCCCTCATCTCCACGAGCAAACTTTCCGTAACGCTTGTAAAGAGGGTGGATTAAATCCCTATTTATGCGAGTTGGTGTCAATCCGTGAACAGTGCTCTTGGATTCATCCAGACAAAGCAGTCGGTACGGAAAAAGCCAAAGCGATCGTCTCAGGCGGTGTTGAGAAAGTCATTTGGGATGAACCCCTAGAGCCATTGCGTGTTCCAATTAATCCGGTGACCTTGGTTGTAGGCGGAGGAATCGCTGGCATTCAAGCAGCTCTCGAAGTTGCCAATGCTGGTTACCCGGTTATCATGGTAGAACGCGAGCCATCCATCGGGGGTCACATGGCACAATTTGACAAAACCTTTCCCACATTAGACTGTTCTGCCTGTATTCTCACCCCGCGCATGGTGGAAGTCGGTTCTCACCCCAACGTCAAGCTGTTTAGCTATGCAGAAGTAACCAATGTCAGCGGCTATGTCGGCAACTTTCAAGTAACCATTAAGCAAAAAGCCCGCTCAGTCAACACCGACCTGTGTACTGGGTGTGGCATCTGCCAAGAAAAATGCCCCAAGAAAGTCATCGATCCCGTCTTTGAGGCCGGCTTAGGGTATCGAAAAGCGGTTTATACACCTTTCCCGCAGGCAGTGCCTAAATACCCAGTAATTGATCGAGAGAATTGTACTTACTTCTTGAAAGGTACGTGTCGAGCTTGTGAAAAATTCTGCCCAACCGGAGCGATTGACTTTACCCAGGAAGATGAATACTTCACCTTTGACGTTGGACAAATCATTTTAGCCACTGGTTGGGATCTCTTCGATGCCCGGCGCATTCCCCAATATGGTTACGGACGCCTTGCAAATGTCTTTACTAGCCTAGAGTTCGAGCGCCTGACTAATGCAGCCGGTCCGACCGGCGGAAAGGTTGTCTTACGAGATGGCGTAACGGTACCAAAGTCTGTAGCAATTGTTCACTGCGTCGGTAGCCGCGATCAAAATTACAATCCCTATTGCTCAGCGATCTGCTGTATGCAAAGCTTGAAGTTTGCTCATTTGGTACACGAGCGCACAGGTGCGGAAGTGTATAACTTCTACCTCGAAATGCGTACTCCGGCTAAAGGCTATGAAGAATTCTACCAACGCGTCTTAGAGGAGGGAACCCATTTCATCCGCGGTAAAGTGGCGGAGATTACCGATGCAGCCCGTTATCCAGGCGAAGAAGGCAAGCTAATTGTCCAAGCCGAGAATACCTTGATTGGAAAACAAATGCGGGTGCCGGTAGATATGGTCATCCTTTCAGCGGCCCTCGAACCGCGGCGTGACTTCAAGGAGGTGGCACGGTTGTTTGGCATCTCCTGCAGCGAGGAAGGTTGGTTAATTGAGCGCCATCCGAAGCTCGACCCAGTAGCAACCATGACAGAAGGAATATACATTGCCGGGTGCGCTCAAGGCCCGAAAGATATCCCTGCTAGCGTTGCCCAAGGTGCTGCTGCAGCAGCGCGAGTGATTGGCAAGATTCAGCAAAAACAAATTACGATGGAGCCGATTCGGGCATCAATCGATCAAGAAAAATGCTCCGGATGTCGCATTTGCAACAACATGTGCCCCTTCAATGCGATTACGTTTATCGAAGACCGCATGGTTTCTGAAGTTAATCCAGCCCTCTGTCAAGGCTGCGGAACTTGTGTTGCTGCTTGCCCAGCGGGTGCAATTTCTGGAACGGTCTTCAGCGATCAAGCGATCTTGGCTCAGTTGGATGGTTTATTGCTCAACAACCTCAAGACCTTGGACCTTACGCCCGCATAAACCCGAGGAGGATTAGAATGAGTGAAAAATTTGAACCTGTGATCATCGGTTTTACTTGCAACTGGTGTAGCTATCGTGCTGCGGATATGGCTGGGATGGGACGCATCAAGTATGCCCCTAATATCCGTTTGATTCGTTTGATGTGTTCTGGTAGGCTTGATCCCACTTTCGTCATAAAGGCTTTTGCTGGCGGAGCCGACGGCGTTCTGGTTTCAGGCTGTCACCCCGGAGATTGCCACTATATCGAGCAAAACTATAAAGCCATGCGCCGATTTTATCTGCTCAGGAAGTTACTTAGCCAAATGGGGATTGAGCCTGGCCGTTTGAAACTGCTTTGGGCAAGTGCCGCCGAAGGTCAAATCTTTGCTGATGAAGTAACAAAATTCACAGAAGAAGTGCGTGCCTTGGGTCCCCTCCATTGGGATCCCACAGCCGCCCTAGAAGCTGAACAATCAATTTATCAACCAGCGGAGGTGGCAGCATGACCTCAAACGGTAAACCGAAATTCGCCATGTACTGGGCAGCCTCCTGTGGCGGCTGCGAAATCGCTGTCCTGAACATCCACGAAAAGATTCTCGATGTTGATGCCAATTTTGAAGTGGTTTTCTGGCCGGTTGCGATGGACGCCAAGTACAAAGACGTCGAAGCGATGGAGGATGGATCAATCTTACTAACTTTATTCAACGGCGCCATTCGCAATGAGGAAAATGAACACATCGCTAAGCTGCTACGCAAGAAATCCCAAATTCTCGTCGCTTTTGGCTCCTGTGCAACCGAAGGGTGCATGCCGGCTTTGGCAAATCTCTCCCCCCTAGATGAAGTGGTATCGACAGCTTATTCAACCATCTCAACGGACAACCCCCAAAATATCCATCCGCAACCGATCTACAAGGCACCTGAAGGCGAAATTTATATCCCCAAGCTTTACCCTATCGTACGCACGCTCGATCAGGTTGTGGACGTGGACTACTACATGCCGGGTTGTCCGCCAGAATCCCACCAAATCGCAGCCGTGATCGATCTGGTGATCGACGTCCTACAAGGGAAAGCTGCTTTACCGCCCAAAGGCAGCACGATTGGCGCAGGTGGTTCAACCGTATGTGACGATTGTCCGCGCAAACGAGATGTCAAGAA
>QEXX01000085.1 GCA_003130835.1 Anaerolineae bacterium
CGTATTTCGGGGCGAGTGTAAGGGCGTTTCATCGCAGGGGCGTCATACCCCTCTAAGGCGATTAACCACTCCTGATAGTCCGATAACGGATATGTCGTTTTGATTGCCGATGCTGGCGTTTGTTTGGCTCGATTTTGGACAAGCTGCTTTTGGATTTCCAAGCGCGTTCTTAAGGCTGCGAGATCTTCTGGGTCTTGTTCTAGGAGTTCGTCCAGGATATTGGCCGCCAGAGTCAGGTGTCCTGCTCTAGCCCGCGCACTGCCATACCAATAGCGCATCGGTAAGTCACCTGGAAAATCGGTTAACCAGTCCAGCGCTACCTGAGCAGCGAAGGAGAAGTCTTGAGCGGTGAAGGACTGTTGAATAAGCTGAAGATAGTCTGGCCGGGTTAACTTACGCCAGGGGAGGAATCGAGCATCTGGTTGGTTCATGGGGTGTTTTTCTCTTTTGTCCTTTGGGTATGGATGAGATTCAAAGCGACCACTGCACCGAGTTGTCGCTGGACAGCGAGGTTGTTGGGTTCCAAACGGGCAGCCTGACGGAGCATTTGCTCTGCATTTGGATAATCCTTCAATTCCTTGTACAAAACGCCGGCCTTGAAATAGGCCTGGCTGTCCTCGGGGTTCAGGCTCAAACAGCGTTGATAGGCTGCTAGGGCACGTTCGCTTTCCCCTCGAGCAAGGTAACTATCGGCAAGGATAAGGTGAGCGGACGCATCGTTCGGTAATAGGGTGATGGCTTCATTGAGGTGATAAACTGCTTGATCTAAATGCCCACTGCGGTAAAACAGCTCCCCCAATAAACGATGGCTGTGGGCATGGTTTTCTAAGGTTACTGACGGAGAAATTTGATGAGAGTATCGTAGAGCGCTTTGAGCTGCGCGAATCGCTTCTTCAACCTCACCGAGTTCCGCCAAAATTTCTGCTTCACGAAGGAGTAGGATGGCAGATTGAGGAAAGGCTTCCAACAATCCGTTGATGGCGAGAAGGGCTGCTTGCGGGCCTTGCCATTGGTGCAAGATGGCGACCCGTTCAAGGTGCAGGTGCAAGAATTCAGCTTCGAACGGAATGGTTTGTTCTAGCACCCTTAGAGCGTCGTCGGTTTTGCCGGCTGCGTGTAAAGCGCGAGCAAACAGACTCCACACCTGCGGGTTTTCGGTAGGCCGTTCAAGGGATTGTTCGGCTAGTTGCAGTGCTGTCGCTGCATCCTGTACTTTTAGGGCGATTTCCCCGCGTAATAACAGGTAATCGATCTCCAATGGGGCTTTGTCGATTGCATTTTGGACGAATTGGGCGGCGATATCGTATTGATGGCGTTGAAAATAGGCTTTTGCTAACCAGTAATCTACCTGCGCATCGTCCTTCCCTAGAGCAGAAGCGTTTTCTAGAAGCTGTATGGCACAGTCGGTTTTCTGGATAGCCAGATAAAGTTGGGCAAGCTTCAAATAGACCTCGATGGATTGGGTATTCCATTGAAGGGCTTGTTCCAGATGATCGATGGCTTTTTGCAGGCTGGCTTGGCTGGCCGAGTCTAAGGTGGCTAGCTCGGCAGCTAGCAGGTGCCAATTGACTTCCTCGGGATAGTATTCTAGGGCGACCTCGATCGCCTGCAGTGCCTGCGATCGTTTCTGGGTTATCTCTTCGCTGTTGGATGGATGCTCTTTTAGGATAGCTTGAGCGTATGCTGCCCCTGCTAAGGCAAGAAAATGTTGGCTGGAAAGAATCCAATGCTGCTGCGGCAAGGGGAGCGTTGTCTCCTGAGCAAGTTGGGCGAGCAGATTTTCGAGCAGAGAGACAGCCCCCTGCGGTTGGGTTTCGAGCAGCGCAAGCGCAAGACAGAATTGAACCAATGGATGAGTTTGGAAAGTTGAGGCAGCCTTGAGCCATTCTTGACGATTCGCTTCCGAGCTGTTCAAGAGGTATCCTATCAGAGTTTCTACAGAGGATTTTCTTTCGCTAAACTCTAAATTCTTGTCTGGGGCTTGGGAGAAGGCTAGCTGTCCACGTAAAATCCATTGGCTTAACGGCTGTATCTCAGCGACTTGTCCTTCGGTGATAGGTATAGATGGTTGCTTTAAGAATTGGCTAGAGGTTTCGAAGTCTCGGATGGCCTCTTCTGCAAGGGCAAGTGGACCAGGGGCGTTCGTTACCATGCCCAACCGTTGGCAGATGTGTTGATATTCCGCCCGCAACACCAAAGCGATCAATCGTTTCCAATGAGCGCGCCTCCCTTCAGGCTCTAGACGGATTGCCTGGTTCAATAACTCACAGGCTAGATTCCATTGACCTAAGCGTTGAGCAGCGTTTGCAAATGTATAAAGGGTCTCGAGGCGATGGGAAAGACTCAGAAGCTTGGCAATGGCGGGATGGAAGGAGAAGGGAGGCAGAGATGGCTCTGTCACCCCCGTTATGGCAGTATCAAACAGCAATTTTGCGCCCTGTCGGTCACCCTGATTCATCTTTACTAGACTCATGAGAGCGATTAAGCGCAGATGATCGGGGTTTTTATTGCAGCAGTTAAGCAAGAGGGATTGGCAATCCTCTCCGCGCCCTAGGGCTGCTTCCAACCAATCGCTCATAAATTCGACAATTTCGTTTTTCGCTACGGTAGAGTTGGCTTTGACTCTCTTCAAACCCTCTTCAAGCCAGTAGTCCGCCAGTTGTTGCTCGCCTCGGCTACGATGAATGCGGCTGAGTTCTGTCAGGCAGGTCAAGAAAAGAGGGCTATTCGATGCAGCTGATGGTGATTCCTCATCGTTTATCAAGTTGGCAAAAAGTTGATTCAGAATCTCTATGGCTTTTTCGCTGTTTCCAGACCAGCGTAAGATTAATCCATACAGAAGGAAGATTTCTTTCGCCTCTGCATTCTGCTTAAGATGATGCTCGAAGCGTTCATCGATCTCTGAAAGGGTTTGACCGTCCAATGGAAGCTGGGTTGGGTCTAAGTTGACCTCTAACCAAGCAGCGAGATAATCGAAGAATAAAGCGAGGTCATCGGGGCGCTGGTCAATGGCGTGCTTGAGGGTTTTTTCCAATTCGGGATAGCGGCGGTTTTGACGGTAGATATCGGCAATGATCTGTAAAATCTCTGTGATTTTTTGGCTATCCGAAGGCGTGGCGGCTTGCAAGAGGCTCAAGCACTGTTCATAACAGGATAGAGCGGCATTTTGCTCCCCAAGCAACATGAGATATCGACCAGCCTTCTGCAGTTCGGTTTCAGCGGCAAGCTTTGAAATCTCGCTATCGTTTTCAGGTACAAAACGGAGCAAAATTTCTTTTGCCTGCATGGAATCGCCAACTTGGTAGAGAGCTTCAGCCAAGGTGAGTTGCAGATCGCTGCGATGGGGGGCGAACTCGATGGCTTTGTGGAGAGCCTCGATCGCAGCCGATAGAAATTCATAAGCATGGGAGGCATCCGCCTGCGCTAATTGAATCAGGAGACACGCATACCAAATCAGCGTTTCCAGGCTTTCCCCTTTCAATGAGTGAGCTTTTTGCGCTGCCTGTGCTGCTTCCTGAAAAAGTCCGAGATGAAAATAAGTTTCTGCGAGCGCTCGCTGAGTTAACGGATTTTGTGGGTTGCATTCAAGTAGAGTTGCCAAAGCCAATTCATAATCTGCAGCCTGAAGGGCGGTTTGGCTCATCTCGAAAGCCAATTGTTCTCTAAGCGGTTGTTGGCGGGCTTGGGGGAAGCGCAGGATTTGATCGTAGAGCTTCAGGGCATTTTGGGGGTGATTTGTTTTTCCGAAAGCCTTTGCCAACAGGGTCAAAGCTTCAAAGTGATCGGGTTGGCTTTCGAGTACGCTCTGCAGGGAAAGGATGACTTCATTCAAGTTGGCGAGACTAGGTTCTTCTAAGGCGCAGGTTGCAAAATCCACCACGGCTTGGGGAGAATTGGTTTTTGAGAGGATTGTTTTCAGCAGTTGCCCTGCGGTAACGTAATTCCCCTCCAAAATATTTAGGCGGGCTAGTTGGTGGGCGAGTTCGAGGTTGGCTGGGTATGCCTCTAATGCTTTTTCTAAGATTTGGTGTGCTTGGGCGCGATGACCGAGCAATTGGAGCGCTTGTCCCAACTTAGCATTCAAGTTGCCATACCATTGATCAAAGGTGATCAGCGGGCTTCCCCAATCTTCGTTGAAGCGCAGATGAATGGTTTCGAGCAGCGGTGGTAGATTGGTTTCGTCTGCTAAGAAATCGTGTAGATCGAGCGGAGAGGATAACAGCTTGTAGCCCGTGACCAAATCGGCTGCAGCTTGGAGAAGGGGTAATGCAAGACTGGGTTGCCCGATCTCTAAATAAATCTCACCCAAACTGGACAGAATGAAAGGATTCTTAGGAAGGGTTTGGTCGGCGGCATTGAGGATATCCAGAGCTTTCTGGATGTCGTTGTTCCTCATGGCAGTTCGAGCATACGCCAACCAGACATAGGCTTCCGCGGGAGAAAGGTCAATTGCCTGTTGATGCATCTCAATCCGTTGGGTGAGTGGGAGTTCTTGGTTGATTTCTGCGAGGCAGCTCAGCAAAATGCCGTCATGCGGCGAAGATTCCAATTTTTTATTGCACAGCTCAATTGCCTGAGTTATTTGACCTGCAAAGCGAGCACAGACGACCTGTTCATAGTCCTTGTGAACTGCGCTAGAGGGCGAGCAGATTTGCCAAAGGTGAAGTGCCTGTTCCCACTCCCGATTTGCTGCATAGCTTTGGGCGAGCAAGCCTTTCAGACGAGAATCATCGCTATAGAAACCTTCCAACAGATCGAGTAAGTTCAAAGCTGGTTCGTGATTCCCCTGGGCGTGCAGCAGAATTGCCATTAAGGCAAGTAGGGAAGGGTGATTGGGCTTTTGGCGTAAGAGTAAAGAAACAGCTTGTTGTGCTAAACGATACCATCCCTTCTCGGTAAAGACCTGGCACAAGCGAGCGAGTAAGTATTGATAGATTTCCTGATCCCTCAAGAAGGGATCAGTAGCTGCTAGAGCTTCGATCTCAGCCAGGGCTTTTTGGGCGTTGACTGCGAGGGTATTTTCGCTCTGCGAAAAAGTTGGAAGCCCCTGTGGTGAATAAATGCACTGAGAAATGAAAGTTAGAAGTTTGCTGTTTGGCTCTGCAGCGAGCAGACATTCTTCGGTAAATTTGGATTGGCTTGCTTGCGACGTGCAAGCGCTGCGGATGAGAACGATCGCGTTCAGGGTTTCGGATTGAGGTTGCAGGCTCAGGGCGTTTTGCCAATGGAGGTCTGCTTCCGTATCGGCGGAGTTCATCTCCGAAAGGATGGCTAACTTGGCTAACATCAATGCTTGCGCTTGAGCCGTCCATTGAATGGATTGCGAAAGCTGTTGCGCTTTGAGAGCGGGCTCACGGGGGTCAAATACTTTGATCGAGATTGGGAACTGCTCGGTAAACGCTTTGATTTGAGATAGGATGCTTGCTGCAGTGGTCATCCTTCCCTTTTGATTGGGTGCAGATTGAGCAAGGTCAGGTTTTATGGCAAGATTTTTTGCCAAGACGGGTTGCAATGTGAAAAGGGTTTGGTGGAGAAGCTCTTGTTCGCGTGGCGATAAAGAGCGTGAAAGGATTGTGATGAGCTCAATGTGCACCGACTGGGGGGCTGGATTACTGAGAATCACCCTTAGGAGGCGTTGGATTCCTCTTGCATCCTCGTCTCCCTCCGAGCGAGAGGGCAAAAGCGCCTGTAAAAATTCAATTTGGTCTGGGATGATTCCGAATAAACAGGCTAAGGCAGTGACCGGGATGTCTTCTAAGATGGAAGTCCAATCATTCCAGGAGCCGGTTGAGTGGCGCTTTTGGCGTAAGTTCAAGGCAATTAGGGCCGCGTCGCTTAAGGATTGTAAGGAAGAGTATTCGGCAGCTTCAACCGATTCGCGGAAAGTTGCTTCGATCGGAATCAGAGGTAAAACGCGTAATTCTTGTGGTGTACGGGGATATTTCAAGGCTTTAAGTGCCAAAGCTGCCGGGGCGCAGTCGTCAGGTTGTTGAATCAATTGTGAAAGATCGCTAACGCCAAAGACCTTTTCGAAGTTGCACAGGCTTTCCCAGATCAGCGCATCCATTCGCAGAGCAGGGATAACCCACTGCCAACTGGAAGTAGGTAGCAGTCTCTTGAGACGGCGGATCGAGGATGGATAAACCTGTTCTAGCATTGCATTACCGAACCAGCTGATAGGCAATAAACGCTGCTGTGCTGATGAGGACAAAACCTACCAAAATCAAAGTGAAGCCTAAGCCGGCTGTGCTCCGAATCAGATCGTTGATGGCATTCAATAAGGTTGAAGCTTGACCGACCAAACCGGCCACCTCCTCGGCGATTCCTTTTTGCACCAGACGGCTGGTTTGGGCGGCGAGGGCTTTCAATTCGCTGCTATAAGCGCGATTTATTAATATGAGCATTCCAGCCAGAATGGAAAGGCTGCCAAAAGTGAACAGGGTAAGAATGATTAAGAGTAAGAGATTGAAAGGTGTAACCAGAGACATTTCCTGCACTCCCAAACGTAGAAACCAATGGCGATCACTCTGGTTGGATTGATGCAAGAACCATGCCGAGGCTCATGATGAGAAGAGGCTGTTGGCATGCCGTTCAGGAAGGTTGCCGCTATGATTAAGGCGAGGTGGTTGGAAATTCACACTGAAGGTAAGGATGGGATGAGAGGCGCAATTGCCAGAGAGCTAAGGAGCTTTCAAGGTCAAAGTTCGCCATCAGATGAGCGGGGATAAGGCGCTTAATTTCAACCAGGGTTTGTGGTTGATTCGGCAGGCTTTGGCAAACTGCGTTTAGGATTGCAAAGGAGGCAAGAGCCTCAGGGCTCAGTGAAGGTTTGACCTTTTCGGCTATTTGTGCTTGTGCTTGGCGGTCGATGACGATAAAACCGTGCCAGAGGAGCTTCCTTTTTTCGATCGCATGGACAAAGCGTTTGCTTAAGCGCTTACCGTCCAATTGAAACGATGAAAGCAGATCTTCAGGAGCAGTATCCTCTTGAAAAATGGGTAAAAAGATCAGGCGAGCTGAATCGTCTGGATGAATGAGCAACCAGGCGCTGGTCAATTTGGGCTGAGGAGCATTCAGATCATCGATAAAGAGGATTAAGAGATTGGTTTGGGCAAGCTCAGTTTTACTCTTGTAACTGTTTGATTGTGAGATGCTTGACAGCGACGGATAGTTTATCTCAGCGGCATTGGAGGAAATCATCTTGAACTTCACTAAGAATCCATTGGTTTGATTCTGAGGGGAAATTTGGCTGCCAGTCCAGAACCCGATTGGAAAAAATATCGAGAAGAGAATAAGATAGGATAACCAAGCGTGACGTTTCATCGTTAGAAAAATCAACACCTTTCAGAAAAGATGTCCAAACAAGAAACCGATCAGTACCCCTCCCAAGAGACTCAAAGCGGAAAATAGAGCATATCTCTGCCACCCTGC
>QEXX01000086.1 GCA_003130835.1 Anaerolineae bacterium
ACTCGCAACAACGCTCCATCAAGGGCATCAACTTGGTCACTTGCTTATATCACAGCCGGGGCTTATCGTTGCCTGTTGGGTTCGAACTGGTGCGGAAGATGCAGCGCTACATTGAGTTACATCAAACTCGAACTGCTCAAAGGCAATACCAAACTCAATCACTTTGCACTCAAAGGCAAACTCTATCTGCACGCCATTCATGCTGCTTACGCCCAGCTGCAGGAACTCAAACCCACTCGACTGACTGGGTAAGGTGAGTGAATCATTCACTGATTTTGTGGGCTTAAGCGAGGTTCGGGCTATGGAAGAAGCCTACTTACCCCCTTGTCTGATTGAGAAAAAATATCCTGGCACAAACCATTAACTTGGAGGTAGCACAATGGGAATGACGACTGTTGAAAAGATCCTTGCCAGAGCAACTGATCGGGCACAAGTATTCCCCGGCGAAGTTCTCGAGCCGCGCGTTGATTTGGCAATGTCACATGAAAACTCCGCCTTGGTGATCAACCAATTCCACGAGATTTTCAAAGGGACGGGATTAGAGCCTAAAGTTTGGGACCCATCGAAGTTAGCCATTATTTTCGATCATCGGGTACCGGCTGAAAGTGCCAAAACGGCTACCAATCAAAAAAAGATTCGTCAATTTGTGCGTGAACAGGGCATTCAAAAATTCCACGATATTCGCGGCGATGAAGGGGGCATCTGTCATCAGGTTTTGGTCGAGTCGGGGTATGTTTTGCCCGGCTACGTAGTCGTTGGCACCGATAGCCACACGACCACTCATGGTGCTCTAGGGGCATTTGCCTTTGGGATTGGCGCGACCGAAATGGCAAGTGTGTGGACTCTCGGACGGATACTGAATGTCGAGGTGCCAGCCACCATCAAAGTCATTTTACAGGGCAAAATCCCCCCCTTTGTTGGTGCCAAGGATGTCATTCTGGCACTGATCGGTAAGATTTCAGCACAAGGGGCAAACTTCAAGGTGTTGGAATTCCACGGGGACACGATTCGCCGTCTGCCCACTTCAGGCAGGCTAACCCTCTGCAATATGGCAATCGAAGCGGGGGCAACCAGCGGCATCATTCCACCGGATGAGGAAACCTGGCGCTATCTGCGTACCGAATGCGGGATTACCGACCGAAACATCGATCTCTTTCCAGACCCCGATGCGACCTACGCCGAGGTTGTCGAATTGGATGTCTCAACGTTAACGCCGATGGTAGCTTTCCCTCACGCAGTCGATAACGTTAAGTCCGTTGAAGCAGCCTATGGGGTTGCCGTTGATCAAATTATGATCGGTTCGTGTACCAACGGACGCTTGGATGACATTGAGATCGCCGCGCGCATCTTGCGTGGCAAGAAAATTGCCCGTACGGTGCGCTTGTTGGTTTTCCCGGCTTCTTATCGCATCTATCATCAAGCCCTTGAAAAAGGGTACATCAAAGAATTGCTTGAAGCCGGTGCTGTGATTATGAATCCTGGTTGCGGACCTTGCCTCGGCGTGCATGAAGGCATCTTAGGCGATGGTGAAGTCGGGTTATCCACCACTAATCGCAATTTCAAGGGGCGCATGGGCAATCCGAATGCCGAAGTCTATCTTTGCTCCCCGGCTGTTGCAGCAGCCAGCGCCCTGACTGGCGTGATCACTGACCCGCGCCAGCTCGATCTTGCCGGCATCGAAAGCCAACCATAAGGAGTTACCGATGGCAAAAGTTGTTTTTATCCTTGGAGATGACATTTCGACTGATCACATCTATCCCGGTCGCTTCATGGCGACCGTCCTTCCCAACGAAACGCCACAATATGCCTTTGCGGACTATCCTTTGAATAAAAAACTGCTTCAAGGTCAAATCCCCCCGCAAAGCATTCTCGTTGCTGGAGAGAACTTTGGTTGTGGCTCTTCGCGCGAGCAGGCTGTTTCTGCCCTCAAGGGCTGGGAGTTGGTTGTGATTGCAAAAAGTTTTGCCCGCATTTTCTTCCAAAACGCGGTAAATCTCGGCCTTAAGTTAGTGATCTGTCCGACCATCGAAGCCGAAGAAGGGGATGAACTGGAAGTGACCGAAAAGGAGGTCCTCAACCTGAGCAAAGGCAAGCGGTTTCCAGTCGTCCCCATACCGGCTGCGCGTCAAGCCATCATCGAAGCCGGTGGTCTAATCGCTTACACCCGCCAAAGGCTCTTAGCGGAACGCAAGCCATAGACCCCTCTGAGAGAATTGCACGTTTTCCCTAGGAGTGCAGTCACTTCAGGCTGCGCTCCTTTTTTGTGTGTCAATCTCAACAAGAAAAAGGGGATTTTATTGGACAAATCGTCTCTTGACCATGCGTTTTTCTCTTCTATAATTACGACTAAGTTTATCGTATATAACCGAACCGGCGATGAAAATCTCCAAGAAATGTGATTATGCCCTGCGCGTTTTAATGACCCTGGC
The DNA here is from genome assembly GCA_003130835.1 of Anaerolineae bacterium. Taxonomy (GTDB): domain Bacteria; phylum Chloroflexota; class Anaerolineae; order Anaerolineales; family UBA4823; genus NAK19. Next base: position 2,430 of record QEXX01000086.1, read on the forward strand.
AGAAAACTACGGCAACGGGCCGCTTTCCATTCGTGAACTGGCGCAACGCAACATCGTTCCCAAACGGTTTTTAGAGCACATCATGCTCGACTTAAAAGCTAAAGGTTGGGTTGCTAGTTTGCCGGGCAAACACGGTGGCTACTATTTAGCCAGAAACCCCAATGAAATTTTTATCGGCGAGGTCGTGCGCTATTTCGATGGCTTGCTGGCACCCATCCATTGTGTTTCGGTCAATCACTACCAAGCTTGTCCCTTAGAAACAGCCTGCCGCTTCCGACGCCTTTTCTTGGTGATTCGCAATCAAATCGCCCATCTTTTGGATCAGACCAGTCTGAGCTCTGCCTTGTGCGGTGAGCCAGTCATGCAAAGAGAAGTCTTTGACGAAGCTTTAATCGGCGGAGCTGGCATCTAGACAGTATTGCAACGCTAGACCGACACTCACTTCTTTCAACCCTGTCAAATTCTAAGGAGTCCTTCAATGGCAAAAATTGCAAACGATGTAACAGAGCTTATCGGAAACACTCCTCTCGTGCGCCTAAATCGGGTTACAGCGGGCGCCAAGGCAGAAGTGGTTGCCAAATTAGAGTTCTACAATCCGGCGAAAAGTGTGAAAGACCGCATTGGCTTTTCGATGATCGATGCCGCTGAAAAGGCCGGCCTCCTGACCAAAGAGAAAACCATTGTCGAACCGACCAGTGGCAACACGGGGATTGCCCTTGCCATGGTGGCAGCGGCAAAAGGATACCGCCTCATTCTCTTCATGCCGGAGACCATGTCCAGAGAAAGGCGCATTCTCCTGCGCGCCTATGGCGCCGAATTGGTGCTTACGCCAGGCGCAGAAGGGATGGCAGGCGCTATCCAACGTGCTGAGGAGTTGGTCAATTCCAACCCAGAGAAATACTTCTTACCTCAACAATTCAAGAATCCAGCCAATCCAGAAATCCATCGGCGTACGACAGCAGAAGAAATTTGGCGCGACACGGATGGCAAAGTTGATATGGTTGTAGCAGGGGTCGGAACCGGAGGAACCATCACCGGTATTGGCGAAGTGCTCAAAGCGCGCAAGCCCTCCTTTAAGGCAATTGCCGTTGAACCCGATGCCTCGCCTGTCCTTTCCGGCGGCGAAAAGGGGCCCCATCCTATTCAAGGAATTGGAGCCGGATTTATTCCTGAAGTGTTAAATACGCAAATTTACGACGAGGTGATTCGCGTCAGGAACGAAGACGCCTTTGAAACCGCCCGGCGGGTTGCTCGGGAGGAAGGTCTGTTGATCGGCATCTCGGCAGGCGCTGCCACATGGGCAGCCTTGCAAGTCGCTCACCGCCCCCAAAACGCCGGCAAATTGATTGTGGTCATCATCCCTTCATTTGGCGAACGATACCTATCTACCGCACTCTATGCAGACTTAGCAGACTAGCCCGCTCAATTCAAGTCGAATAAGGAGAACCTCATGGAAGCACCCCAACGTCAATTCGGATTTTCCACCCGCCAGCTTCACGCTGGTTATGCTGCGGATCCAACCACCGGTAGCCGCGCAGTGCCCATCTATCAGACTACCAGCTATCAATTCAAAAGCACAGAACACGCCGCTAACCTGTTTGCCTTGAAAGAACTAGGGAACATCTACACCCGCATCATGAATCCAACGACAGACGTTTTGGAAAAGCGGGTTGCCGATTTAGAAGGGGGTGTAGCCGGCTTAGCTGCCAGCAGTGGTCATGCAGCCCAGATTTTGGCAATCCTGACCCTTGCAGAAAACGGAGACCATATCGTCTCCTCCAGCCGGCTGTATGGCGGTACTTACAACCAATTTCATTATACACTTCCCAAGATGGGCATCGAGGTCACCTTTGTCGATCCGACCAACCCGCAAAACTTTGCAGACGCCATCCGCCCCAATACGAAGATCATCTACGGCGAGACCTTAGGCAACCCTGACATATCTGTCTTTCCTTTTGAGGAAGTAGCTGAAATTGCCCAAAAGCATCACATCGTCCTGATGATCGACAACACCTTAGCCACACCCTATCTCTTCCGCCCAATCGAGTGGGGTGCCAATGTCGTCACGCACAGCACAACCAAGTTTCTGGGTGGCCATGGCACAACCATTGGGGGACTCATCGTAGATGGCGGAAACTTCGACTACCGCAAGGGCAACTATCCAAACTTCACTCAACCAGACCCGTCTTACCATGGTTTAGTCTATGCCGACCTAGAGCAAAGCGGACTGCCGCCCTTTGCCATCAAGGCGCGCGTGCAAATGTTGCGTGATATCGGTGCGTGCCAAGCTCCCTTCAATGCCTGGCAAACCTTGCAAGGCATTGAAACCCTCTCGTTGCGCATGGAGCGTCATGTGCAAAACGCCCAAGCGGTAGCTGAATTTTTGGAACAGCACCCCAAAGTCAGCTGGGTCACCTACCCGGGGCTGAAAAGCCATCCCGATTATGAACGCGCCAAACGCTATCTCCCCAAAGGGGCTGGGGCCATCCTCGGTTTCGGAATCCAAGGAGGCTTGGAAGCCGGAAGAAGGTTTATTGAACGTTTGCAGTTATTCAGCCACTTGGCAAATGTTGGCGATGCCAAATCTTTGGCTATTCATCCTGCGACAACGACCCACAGTCAACTCTCCCCCGAGGAGCAACTTTCTGCAGGTGTCAGCCCCGACTTTATCCGCTTGAGCATCGGTATCGAAGATATCGATGACATCCTGTGGGATTTAGACCAAGCGTTGCAAGATTAACTCGATCGCCATCATCACAGAATGTAGAAGGTAGGTGTAACTATGCCTGTCGTGATCCCCTCCACCCTTCCTGCCCGGGAAATCCTTCAAAAGGAAAACATCTTTGTTATGGGCGAAGAACGCGCCTATCACCAAGACATTCGCCCCTTGGAGCTGGCGATCTTGAATCTGATGCCCACGAAGGTTGCCACCGAAACGCAGCTCTTGCGGTTGATTGGGAATAGCCCTTTGCAGGTCAAAATTACGCTCTTGCACACAGCCACGCACGAAAGCAAGAATACTTCCGCCGAACATTTGCTTAACCACTATAAAACCTTCACCCAGATTCAGCACCGCAAATTCGATGGGCTGATTATCACTGGCGCACCAGTAGAGCAGATGGAATTCGAGGATGTGGATTACTGGCAAGAATTGGTGGACATTATGGATTGGGCAGACGAAAACGTTGAGTCGACTTTTTATTTGTGTTGGGGGGCGCAGGCTGGTTTGTACCATCGCTACGGCATCCCGAAATATCCCCTCCCTCGCAAGATGTTCGGTGTGTTTGAGCATAGACCTTTGATCCGTACTGCAAAACTCTTGCGGGGGTTTGACGACGTCTTCTATGCCCCTCACTCTCGGCACACTGAAGTGCGCCGAGAAGACATTGAACAAGTCGCAGACCTGGAAATCCTTTCCGAGTCGGATGAAGCTGGAATTTACATTGTAGCAAGTAAAGACGGCCGCCATATCTTCGTGACCGGGCACTCCGAATACGATCCCTTAACCCTAAAGAGCGAATATGAGCGCGATCTCAATAAGGGCTTGCCCATCGATATCCCCAAGAATTACTTCCCGAACGACGATCCTCGTCAAGACCCCATCGTTCGTTGGCGCGGGCACTCCAACTTGCTCTACACGAATTGGCTAAATTATTACGTATATCAAGTAACCCCTTACAATCTGAATGAAATCCCGCATGGAATTTACACAGATTTTTGATCATGCATCGACCGATGATCACCATCAATCGTGTGAATTTTGCAGTTCTAAGCTGCGAGGCAGGTTGTCGTCATTCAGGGAAGCAAACTTCTTAACTCACCTTACGCGGTAGCACGAGATTTATCTCGTGGTTTCAGGCGACATGAATGTCGCTTACGCGGTAGCACGAGATTTATC
>QEXX01000087.1 GCA_003130835.1 Anaerolineae bacterium
CCGGCTTCCATACCTTTCGACATCAACATTGTCCCCATTGCCCCATCCAAAAGAATAATCTTTGCTTCAGACAACATTTGTTCAAATTTATTCATCATTCACCATTGCAGAACAAAGAAGGAACGGTTTTACTTAAAAAAACAAGATGGCGAGGGTGGGATTCGAACCCACAACCAAGGGCTTATGAGTCCCCTGCTCCACCATTGAGCTACCTCGCCTTTCCAGGATGCGTTAAAAATATTACTATGACCGAGATATTTTGTCAACCGACCATTTCCGTTTTGGGCACAATTAATTCGTGAATCGCCTGGACGGCTTTCTGTTCATTTGCCCGATCAATGACTAACGAAATCGACACCTCCGACGAACCTTGGGCAATTGCAATCACATTAATCCCATGCGCACCTAATTTTCCAAAAATTCGTCCAGCAATGCCGGGGGTGCTCCGCATAGCTGCGCCGACAATGGTCACAATAACCACTTCGTCCGTTGCCCAGATCCGATCGATATCTCTGGTCGCCAACTCTCGACTAAAGGCATCGTTTAATGACTGAAGCACAACGTCCACAGATTTTTGGGGAACTGCAAAGCATATCGACTGCTCCGATGACGCTTGGGTTATCAAGGGGACACTTGTCCCTGTGGCTGCTACAGCACCAAAAGCCCTTGCGGCCACTCCCGGAACGCCTAGCATTCCCCGCCCTTCAATAGTGACAAGCGACTGACCTTTGATCGAAGTTACTGCTTTGATTTCTCCATTGGTTTGTTTTTCGTTTTCCAGGGTCAAGAGTGTGCCAGGGTGAGAGGGATTAAAGGTGTTCTTAACTCGAATCAGTATCCCGGCATCGATCAATGGTTGCATTGTTTTCGGATGCACCACTTTCGCCCCATAGTAGGCTAACTCACCGATTTCACGAAAGGTTAAAACATCGATGGTAGTGGCATCGGGGACAATGCGTGGATCAGCGGTCATCACCCCATCCACATCTGTCCAAATCCAAACCTCTTTGGCAGGTAAATAGGCTCCTAAGATAGCAGCCGAGTAGTCGCTTCCTCCACGTCCAAGCGTGGTGGTGGTTCCGTCTTCGGCCGCTGCAATAAATCCGGTTACAACGGGGACAATCTTGGATTGTAAAACCGGGAGCAGCATTTCTTTAACCTTTCGTTCGGTTTTTTCTCGAATCGGATGGGCAGCTTGATACGAATGATCGGTGACGATAACTTTGGTTGCATCCATTGAGCGTGCTGAGATTCCATTTGCATTTAAGTACTCGGCAAAGATACGCACACACAGCATCTCGCCAATGCCCGCAATGGCATCGAGAACGCGGGGCGTGGCTTCTCCGATAATATCGATCGCTCGACAATATTCAGCAAACATACTGATCAACTGATCAATTTGTTGCTTAACGAAGACCTTGCGCTCGGTCTCTTTGATCAGATCATCGACAACTTGGTAATGACGAGTCGTTAGTGCACCAGCGGTCTGTAAAACTTGATCATAGCGGCGGTTTTTTGCCATTTCGGTAGAGCGAAGCAAATCATCTGTGACCCCTGACATGGCGGATAAAACAAGAACAGGCATCCATCCTTCGCTGATGACATTTTCCACAATGTCCCTGACACTTCGCATTGCTTCACTGTTGCCAACCGATGTCCCACCAAACTTCATGACCAAAATCGGTTTCTCGTTCATCCTGGATTCTCCTTGCTGGAAAGAACAGTTTGTACTTCAAGGCGCTTGGAAAAAGCAGAGAGAATATCGTAATAGGGCTTGATGCTAGGAATGTAATGTTTTTCATTGTACCCATGCGGGTCAATTCCGCTTTGCCCCCAGACGATGCCTTGTCCATTTGGCGCAAAGCGGGCGCTCGTGGCAGGCAATTTTTTGCCGATCCGTGGCGGTTCTTTAGCGACTTCCTGATACGACTCAAACAGCATTTGCAAATACGGATTGGCTGGATCGCACTGGATGCCTTTCTCACAAACCTTAAGATGCATTTCAAGGTCGTGCTGACGACAAAGGTCTTCAAGATTCTTGACTAACGCATCGACATTTTCCTCAGGTATCGGACGAACTTCTACGCCCATAATCGCAAATTCGGGTGAGACGTTATATAGTCCTTCCTCACCAATCCGAACAAACGGAATTTGGAATTGAGAATTCCATCGATCCGGACTGGATAAGGTTAGGCTGCCCTGAAAAAGTTCGATCATCTTTTGTCTAAAGTCAAATAATCTGGCAGGCAGATCGAGTTTTGCTTGGCTTCCAACCGAAGTCTGGCTTGTATGCGCCCGTGCCCCGCGCGCCACCACATCAAATCGCATAATGCCCCGGTTCGATGTGCAGATTTCGCCGAGAAGTTCATCACCCCTTTCGCCCGTACGCTCGCCGGCAATGCAAAGCAGCGGTAAGGTATACCCCTCCTGGGCAATTTGGTCAAAAACATGCGGGGTACCCATCGGTTCATATTCACCATTTTCTTCATTGCCGACTAACAGCAGATTGACCGCTGGGTAGGGTTCACCTTGAAGCAGGCGATCCTTCAGCCACACCAAATATGTAGCAACAACGGTTTTCATATCCGCTGCTCCACGACCGATAAGATAATCCCCTTCAACACGAGGTTGAAACTGGGAGTCATCTGGCGCAGGCTGAACAACATCAAAATGCCCGCATAAAGTCACCGGAGCATATAGATGTCCCGGAAAGCCGATGAGCAGGGCAGGATACTTGTGTTTGTTGAAGTAGCGAACTTCAAGGCCGTTCCTTTCAGCATAAGTGCAAATAAAGGACGCGGCATAGCTAACATCTTCCAATCGCTCATTGGCACAGGCCGTTACAGACGGGATTTGAATCAGTTGCATCGCTAGATCGACAATCTCCGAAGTCTTATCGGTATATACCTTGAGGACTTGGAGCGATCTTACAGGCTTGAAAGAAATCGGCACATTGGGAGATTGACGATACTCATCCCGGCCGCGCTGGATAAGGCTTTCCAATTTATCAACTTCGGTCCCCAACCGATAAAGTTCGCTCTGAATCGTGGCAATGTCGTTTTTAACCGCTTCTTCGCGTTCCTCGGCTAATTTCTGAAGATATTCCACAGGGATTTCATCGACCTCGCCCAAATCTTGGAGAACGCGCTGGCGAATCTTCTGAGAGGTGTTCGGCGCCCCTTTTGACATTTCAATTAGCGGTTTTAAGTGGTGCGCCATGTCTAAGCCCTCTGCCAATGGCATCAGTTCTTCCAATACCCAGCCTAAGTATTGTCGCATCCCAATGGGTTTGCCACTAAGAGGATTTTCAATTTCAGCCTCTAATCCGTAGCGAGCAGCTATTTCCTCGTTTCGTCTAGCGCGCTCAATATCCTCTACATCATATCGGAAGCTCACTGCAAAAGATGGATCACTATAAAACCTCAATAAGAGGAGATACTTGAGGGTCAGATTGGCTAGATCGGTTTCCATGTCATGTCCCCCTTCATCGCACCGCACTTCGACTCTAGACATAGGAATATTGATGCGTGCTAATAGATTTTGCACCTCAATTTGACGGGCCATCTCTTCAGCTTGATCGTCTTTGCTGGCGGTATAGAGGCCGCGCGCATATAATTGCCGTAATTGATCGCTGGTGATGGCAATCAAACGTTCAACGGGCTCAGAGAAGGATCGCGCCCGTACCGGAGTCCAGTTGTTATTCCCAAAGCGAATGCCCTTACGGACTAACTCGTAGGAAATCCGCAAATAATCCTCGTGCGATCGATATAAGCCCGGCAAATCTAACAAGACTGGGTTAGGGAAGGTCAAATTGCGCACCGAATCGGCTTTCGCCAGCACAATTACCTGCTTGCCGTTGCGATATTGGCTGACAAATGGCGTTGAGGCAGTCGTCGCAATGAAAAGAGCCGCAAAAGCTCTGAGCAGCCGAGTTGCACGAATGTACACAAAATTCTTGTATTCATCCAGGTGTTGAAAAGGTTGACTAATATGGTTAGCTAGATTTTGTTCTTGGTGAACAAAATCCCAAGAAAGCAAAGTTTCTGGTAACGATAGATTGGTGTGGATGCCGGCTGTAGCCAACGCTGCCCCATATAAATCAACGCAACGCTCAAGATAGCGACGCTTGGCTAGATTCCAGGAGCCAGGGATGCAATCTTTTCCAAATTGGGGTTGAAAGAGCAGATTCCCATGCCAGTAATAGAACCGTTCTCCGAACCTTTCGCTTGCCTGATGGAGCGCGTTAATGAGTACTGCCTCTAAAATCCTTGACTCGTAAACCGCTCCAATCAAGTGATAATAGGGCCGCGTAGCCCATTCGATCATCCAATGGTAAACCTCTAGTTGAGAGAGAGAGCGAAAAGATGGCGGCAGGATTTCATCTCGTAGATAATCCACGAACGAAATCCGCTCTGGTCCTGAACCGACGGTCAGGAGCGGCCAGAGGTGCGAGTCGAGCATGTTCCACTCCAGCTCATAGCCGCAGATGCCGCTTTGTGGATTGTTCTGCTCGGCTACCTCCAAAGCATGCCGAAACTTCTCGATGAATAAAGATGGCTGATACTCGCTCATGAAACCTCCAGACTTTTCAAGCCTTCTACCAAGCGGTCTAATGCTCCGATTGTTCTCTCAACAGGTGTTGCATACGAGAAGCGAATCCACTCCCCTCCATACGGTGAGAAGAAAGCGCCAGGCACAACCGCTAGCCCAAATTCTTCCGCAAAATATTGTCCCATTGGCTCGGTATCTGACCAACCCTTCGACCTTAGCCAGTCACCAACATAAATAAAGGCATAATACCCTTTACCCAGGATGTATTTAAAGTGATGTTCATCCAAGAACTGTTTTAAGGCTTTCCGACTGGCGTTGGTCGGCTCGACAATGGGTTTGGTAGCTTTGTCGTATCCCATCTTATAAGCTGCCATGGCTACAGCCAAAGAAAAATAGTTGGGCATAACTGTATGGGAAGCCCGCGAGACGATGAACTTAACCAATTCTTCTGAAGCAATCAAGTGGCTATTACGAATATTCGAGCCGCCCAAACTTTTCGTTATCCCATCCAAAAAAACCAACCGCTTGCGTTCCTCTTTGGAGAAGTTCTGCAAGAAAGAATTTAGATTCATAGGTTGTTCATCGGTGACATAGTGATACATCCAATCGAACAAGACAAAAGCTACCCCGCTTTCCAATGCCTTTTTTGCCAGACGAACCTGTCTTTCGACCGATAAGGTCAAACCGGTGGGATTATCCGGATTAGTAATGACGAGACAGGCAACCTTTCGCCCCTGCTTTTCCACAAACTCTACACACGCTTCAAGGCTCTCTTCGGTGTAAGCCCAACCATTTTCCGGTTGCCCCGGAGCATATAAGACATTGGCTCCAATTCCATAAGGGCCCCAATTATAAGAAATCCATGGCACTCTTGAAACGATAACCACATCACCAATGCGGCCATATCCCAATGAGAGCATAGCTTGATAGGCTTTCACCAGAGCATCTCGCCCTCCAGCCGTCCCAACTACATTCGCCGGGGTAATCCCCAACGACGCGTCCAGTTTCCAATAATCTTCGATGACCGAACGGCGATAGTCGTCTGTGCCATAGGGCATATCATAGGAAGTGCCATGTTTGATTTGCATCTCAGCAGCTTGCTGTAAGATTTCCGGAAGAACACCAGGCAAACTAGCCCCCCCATCCCCCTGAGAAGCATCATAAATTGGTTGACCCGGGTATTTCTCCTGAAAGACCTTCAAGGATTTATTAATGAGAAACATCCTTGAGGCTGGGATGTCCATCATTCGACCTAAGTAATCATTGACCGGGATTAGGTTCTCCTGAGGTACCGCAAAGACAGGTTGATCAAGTGGTGCGAGGTTTTCCATGGATTGATTCTCTCCTTTTACATGATTTCTTATTATAAAAAAACGCCCCTGATGGGGCGTTGTGGTCAATCAGTATGATCTTCCAGCCAATTACGCGCGAACGCCCCACCTGTTCGGGGAGGTGGTAGTAGTCATCGCACGGGTGGTGGTCGCGCAGTTCAAGTCCATAATTCGGCAGAAATATATCACCTGAAAAACAATCCGTCAAGGGAAAAAATCAACAATCAAATGTGCCGTAAAATCACATATTCTGACAATTCTTTGAGAGCTTTCTTTTCATCGCAGGCTGGACGCTCTTCAAGAAGTCCAACCGCTTGAGAGATATAGTCTCGTGCAATTTGAAAAGCATCCTGAACGGCGCCGCTATTGCGGATATCGGTGACCAGTTTATCGATATTGGCTTTTTCTCCTAACAAGACAGCTTGGACTTCTTCGTCCTCTGGATGTTTTTCCAAGTAGCAGATAAAGGGTAGAGTAATCAGGCCTTGGCGTAAATCACTAGCCACCGGCTTGCCAACTGTTTCTTGAGCGCCAGTGAAATCGAGGATGTCATCCACAATCTGAAATGCCATCCCCAATGCATAACCAAATTGACGCATGATTTCGACCTCTTCGTCAGTAACGCCGCTTAAGTGGGCAGCGGCGCTCGAAGCCAATTCAAATAACGAGGCGGTTTTGGCGTAGATTCTGCGGAAATATTCTTCCCGGGTGGAATAACGATGCGTGGAAAACAACTGGTCGATCTCTCCGTTCACAATGATCGCCAAGGTTTTAGCAAATTGGTTCATCAAGTAAACCGAGTCGGTTTCCGCCGCACACCGAGCAGCTTGAGCAAAAATGTAGTCCCCGGTTAGTACCGTCGCTGCAGGAGACCATTTTGCGTTAAGGGTTGCAATGCCTCTACGCAGCAGAGCACCATCGATTAAGTCGTCGTGAACTAACGTTGCCGTGTGAAGCAATTCAATTGCTGCGCTTAGGGACACAAGCCTTTGAAGGTCTCCCTGATACATCCGACCGGTCAGCAGAGCAACCGCTGGTCGAATGCGCTTTCCACCCGAAGAGAGCAGATGTTCTAGCGCATTCGACAATTCTGGATGATGGTGGTCATCCAGAGTGCGCATCCGGTTTTCCACTTTAGCTAAATCATTAAGTATTGGAGAGAGAAAATTTTGTGTTGGATTCACGTCAATCTATTCCAAAAAGAATTTTTGCATTATGGGTAGTGACATCCGCAAGAACTTCAAGTGAACATCCTTGCATCTTTGCTATCTCTTGGGCAGTATAAGCCAAAAAAGCTGGCTCATTTCGCTTACCCCGATGGTTTTGTGGGCTAAGATATGGCGCATCGGTTTCAATTAGGAGATATGTTTTAGGAATCGTCATCACGACTTCTTTGATGTTCCGCGCCTTCGGAAAAGTGACCACGCCACTGACCCCAACCAAAAAACCCATATCGATCATTCGTTGTGCCCACTGAACATCCTCAGAGAAGGAATGGAGAACGCCAGCGAACTTTGAGTCAGGTTGAGAAGGATTCTTCTTCTCTTTGACCCAATTAGAAAGGATCGGATATAAATCTTCGATCGCTTCGCGATTATGGATGATGACCGGTAAATCCGCCTGCGCAGCAAGATCTAATTGTCGCAACAAGCGCGCTTTTTGTTCAGGTACTGCAACATACTCACGATAATAATCCAAACCGATTTCTCCCACAGCAACAACTTTGGGGTGAGAGAGCATCGCCTTAATCTGATTCATTTCATCGTTAATATCGATAACCGGACTATTCGGGTGAATACCTATGGCAGCATAAATCCCCTGATATTGCTCGGCAAGCCGAATGGCTTGCTGGCTGGTTTTGGCATCAATACCAACAACCACCATCCGATCTACTCCGCAGTCCAAAGCGCGCTCAATCACCGCTTCTAAGTCGGGGTTGAATTCTGGCAAATATAAATGGCAATGCGTGTCAATCAGCGCCATGTTTTACCGGACACCCGCTATTTTCAACCCATCCTGAAGGATCTGTTCGACTCGATCCGCATAGGTCGTTTCCGTATATACCCGAATAATGGGTTCCGTTCCTGAGAACCGGATTAACAACCATCCCCCATCTTCGAGCGAGAACTTGAATCCATCCGTAGTATCCAAGCCTGTGACAGCCAGTCCGCCGATCGTTGCCGGATTCGCTGAAAGAATCTTTGCTTCGTACTCCTTGCGGTTGCCTTCAAAGGGGGTATCCACACGTGAATAGTAATGAGCACCAACGACGCTGAATAAAAGTTCAACCAGCTCAGATGGTTTCTTCCCAAGTTCTACCATCATATCCAAAAGATATAAGGCAGCCAGAATTCCATCTCGTTCGGGTACGTGGCCGTGAAACGCATAACCACCTGACTCTTCTCCCCCGATCATAGCGTGGGTTTCCAACATTTTTGGCGCCACATACTTAAATCCAACGCCCGTTTCATAGACCGGCACATTGTAAATTTTGCCCAGCTTGTTCAACATGGTTGTGGTCGAAAGGGTCTTGACAATCGGGCCGCGTTGCCCTTTCACCTGCAGAAGGTAATAAGCTAACAATCCATATACCCTCAACTGGTCAATGAAAACACCGTTTTCATCCCCTACTCCAACTCGATCAGCATCTCCATCTGTGATAATTAATACGTCCGATTGAGTATCCAAAACAGCTTTCAATCCTTCATTAACATTTGGTGGGATGGGTTCTGGTCTTTTCATTCCAGGGAAGATCGGATTGCGGTGGTTGTGGATTTCAATGATGGTCGTCTTTCCGCCTTGCAGTAAGCGCGGAAACCAGCCAATGCCATTGCCCCACATCGGATCAACACAAATCTTTAAGCCAGCTTGTCGAATTTTTTCTAGATCAACCAAACTATTGATTTGCTCAATGTAAGCCGGCGCGGGATCGAAGAGTTGAATCTTGCCCAATTGCCGAGCCTCTTCGAAAGGTATGCGCCGAATGCCGCTCTCATCATTTGGGATGCGATTTTCAATCTCCACTAAATTTTTCGGATCAATTGCGCCTCCAAACTCATTGCGCACCTTGAAGCCATTGTCCGTAGGCGGATTATGCGAGGCTGTGATATTGATACCACCTGCGGCGCCTTTATTGACAATTGAATAAGCAATTACAGGTGTCGGGGTAGCCGTGTCGGTTAGCCAGACGCCAAAGCCGTTCGCAGCCATGACCTCTGCTGCGGCTGCAGCAAAATTCTCGGAATGGAAACGGCGATCATACCCAATTACAACAGTTTCACCTTCATACCCAAAATCCCTCAAAAAATTGGCAAATCCTTGAGCGCAACGGCGCACATTCAAGAAGGTGTAATCTTCGGCAATCACACCGCGCCAACCATCGGTCCCGAATTTGATTTGGATCATATTATCCTCCAATTGATTACTTCTACGTCAATTATATCAAGGGAGTGATTAGTTCAGAACAGCACAATCCATAAATGAATCTCTTCCAATAACGCTTCACCTTGGAGCAAATCTCCTAATTGGGATATAATACCTCCAATGACTGGAAAAATAAACCCAATTTATTTGGATTACTCAGCAACGACGCCAATGGCAGATGAAGCCGTTGAGGCAATGATGCCATTTTTTAAGGAGCGCTTCGGCAACCCATCCTCGATTCACCGCTTCGGTCAGCAAGCCGATGCAGCTATCGAAGAAGCTCGCGAGGTCATTGCTGAACACCTAAATTGCTCAGTTGACGAAGTTATTTTTACTTCAGGGGGCACCGAAAGCGACAACCTTGCCTTGCGAGGAGTGGCACTAGCTCAGCGTGAGCGAAGCGGAAAAAATCACTTGCTGATCAGTCCCGTTGAACATCATGCTGTCTCTCACACTGCCCAACAACTAGCATCCATTTTTGGATTTGAGCTAGAATTTTTACCTGTCGATGGGCAGGGACGTGTTGACCCTGCCGAAGTTTTAGAGAGGCTGCGCCCCAATACGGCTGTAGTGTCGGTGATCTACGCCAACAACGAAATCGGCACGATTAACTCAATTTCCGAAATCGGCAAAATTTGCCGTGAGAAAGGGGTGCCATTTCATACGGACGCAGTTCAAGCTACCCCTTATTTATCTTTGGATGTAGAAGCGCTTTCCGTCGATTTGCTCTCACTCGGCGCGCATAAATTTTACGGGCCAAAAGGGGTGGGGGTTCTCTACGTGCGTAAAGGAACACCCATTTTACCGATACAAACCGGCGGAGGACAAGAATCAGGGTTGCGATCGGGAACGCAGAACGTGCCGTATATCGTAGGTATGAGCGCTGCCTTGAAATTTGTCCAAACCAGTCAAACCAAATGGAATGCGAGTTTACCCACCCTGCGAGATTGGCTAATTGAACAAGTGGAACAAAAAATTCCACAAAGCACCTTAACCGGTCACCGCACCCAGCGATTACCCAATCACGCCAGTTTTGTCTTTGAGGGAGTGGATAGTCAAAAACTCCTCACGCTCTTAGACCTTGATGGTTTTGCCTGTTCATCAGGGTCAGCTTGCAAAACCGGCAATCCCTCCCCGTCAGAGGTGCTCTTAGCCCTCGGTTTTCCGCAAAAGTTGGCACTCGGTTCACTGCGGGTGACGCTTGGCAAGGACACAACCGCTGAACACGTACAGCTTTTCTTCGATTGTTTGGTGGAAAAGATCAAAATCCTAAGAGATTAGATTCGCAATTCCGCTTATGAATGGGAAAACAGTTGTGGTTGGCATGAGTGGCGGTGTGGATAGCTCTGTAGCTGCCGCTCTCCTAAAAAGACAGGGGTATCAAGTCATCGGGGTTATGTTGAACCTGTGGAGTGAGGTTGGCAAAGAGTCTTCCAATCGCTGTTGCACGCCAGACGCAATGCGATTAGCAAAAAAGGTCGCTGCTAAATTGGATATCCCTTTCTACACCCTAGACGTTCGAGAAAGGTTTTACCAGCAAATTGTCTCTTATTTTGTTGAGGGATACCAACAGGGGATTACGCCGAATCCTTGCATTCAATGTAACCGTCACATCCGATGGGGAGCTTTGTTTGAATTTGCTCTTTCTTTAGGGGCTGACTATTTTTCCACTGGTCATTATGCTCGCATCTCTCAAGACGAGCAAGGGATTTATCACTTGCTGCGGGCAAAAGACACTAACAAAGATCAATCTTACGTCCTGCATGTGCTTACGCAAGCCGACCTTTCACGCACGCTATTTCCACTTGCCGAGCTTACCAAACCCGAAGTTCGCCAACTGGCAAGCGAGTTCCAACTTCCTGTCGCTAACCGCGTCGAAAGTCAAGATCTGTGTTTTTTAAGCGGTGAAGACTATCGCACTTTCCTGTTACGCCATATGGAAAAAACTGCCCAGCCGGGAGCGATTATCGATACGCAAGGGAGGTTGCTCGGTCAACATCGTGGCTTAGCTTTTTACACCATCGGTCAGCGGAAAGGATTAGGGATCAACGTGGGACAGCCCATGTATGTCATCAAAAAGGATGTCACCAACAACACATTGATTGTCGGCTCCAGGGAAGAAACGCGCCAAAGTCACTTTACCGTTGCTCGAATCAATTGGATTCGGGGGATACCAACGGAAAAGGAGTTTGACTGCACGGTTAAGGTGCGGTATCTTTCGCCTTTTCTAAATGCAAGGGTAAAATTATTCGAAGACAATTCTTGTCACGTCGTATTAGCCCAATCGTATTGGGACATCACGCCAGGGCAAGCTGCCGTGTTCTATCAAGGCGATGAATGCCTAGGCGGTGGTATGATACAAACTGTCTTGACTTGAACTTAGGGAACCTCGATGTTTCTGGCAAGCTATCTGCTAGGCTTTGTCCTTTCAACTTTATATGGTAGTCTCTTTCATCTGTGGCGTGGAGGGGGCTTGGGAAAGTTGATATTCTTTGTTTCCTTAAGCTGGGTTGGCTTTTGGATTGGCCATTGGGCAGGAATATCGTTTAACCTAACGTTTGGCAAGATCGGCCCACTTCAAGTCGCCTCAGCCACCTTTGGTGCTGTGGTGTGTCTTTTCATGGGTTACTGGCTGAGTTTAATCCGCATCCACCCACAATAGGTCTACATGAGCGCTCAACATTCTTCCGCATCCGTGACGGCTGTTGGGGATCTCGTCCAACTGGTTAGCCCTACAAATAAAAAAATTTTTGTGCGCCTCACACCGGGCTTACAAATCCATACCCATCGCGGGGTCGTCTTGCATGATGAATTAATCGGCGTTCCTTGGGGCAGCGAAGTTTTTAGTCACACTGGCAGTGTGTATATCCTGCTTAAGCCAACCTTACATGATTTGCTGATCGAAACAAAACGCAATACCCAAATCATGTATCCAAAGGATATCGGATATATCCTCTTAAGAATGGGAATTGGAGAAGGACAAACAATCGTGGAGGCTGGCACCGGCTCTGGAGCGTTAACTTCAGCATTTGCCTGGTATGTTGGCAAAAATGGGAGAGTCATCTCTTATGACATCCGTTCTGACATCCAAAATCTAGCCCGCAAAAATCTGCAACAACTGGGTTTAGATGACCGAGTAGAACTCAAAACCAAAGATATTGGGGAAGGGTTTGAAGAAAACAATGCAGACGCTTTGTTTTTAGATTTACCGAATCCCTTTGATTACATCGAGCAAGTCGCCCAAACCCTAAAGCCTGGCGGAAATTTCGGGGCGATTCTCCCGACCACCAATCAAGTTCAAAAATTGCTCTCTGCTCTAAACCGTCATCATTTCGGGTTCGTGGAAGTCTGTGAGATTCTCATCCGCTATTATCGTCCTTTCGCCGATAAGTTACGTCCCACCGACCGCATGGTCGCTCACACTGGTTTCTTGGTCTTTGCCAGACCAACCCTTTCCAAGGCAATATCCGAAGAGCCCGGATCGTTCATAGAGTCCGAAGTAGGTGAAGAATCGAACTGTGACGAATAGATGGAGATCTTCAACCGCTGCAATAGAACCGAATTGAGCCAATTTTTACGCCAGGCCCTTTCTTCTAGTGATGCAAACGCTTTTTATCAAAATCGCAATTTTGCTTTTTCAGTTCCTCCAACCCAAGCAGCAATTTTAGTGCCTTTTGTATTGGTAAACCAACAATGGAGCTTACTGTTTATCCGGCGCAGCATCTCTAATGATCCGCATAGTGGACAAGTCGCCTTCCCTGGCGGGAGAATTGAGGACAGTGATTCATCTCCAGAAATGGCTTCCTTAAGGGAGTCAAAAGAGGAAATTGGGCTATCGCCCGAGGATGTTGAATTAGTTGGCAAACTGCCTCCCCTGCTGACCGTCACAAATTATCAAATTCAGCCAATTGTAGGGATTGTCCCGTATCCCTACCCTTTTCATCCTTCGCCTAGCGAAGTACAGAAAATCTTTACCATTCCACTTCACTGGTTAGCCAATCCAGCTAACTATCAGGTTGAGGATCGGCAGTTACCTCTTCCGGTAGGCAAAGTATCTACCATCTACTACAAACCCTATCAGGATGAAGTTTTGTGGGGAGCCTCAGCTCAAATTGTCCATATACTTCTAAAACTGATAAAAACTCAAGCCTCGTCTTTACGGGACGAGGCTTGAGAGCGTCTCGTGTAAGGGAAGCAAGCTGAAGGGAATTTAGAAGTCTTCTTCCTCTTTCTTGCCTTTCTCGATAACCTCCGGCTCAAATCCCTCACCTTCTTCGGCTTCCACTTCCTCCCCTTCCGGAGCCGTAATCAGAACGATCATCTCGTCACCATCGGTGAGCACCTCGACACCAGAGGGCAATACCAAATCCTTGACGTAGACCCCATCTCCGATTTTTTCGAGTTTGGTTAAGTCGACGGTGATTTTTTCTGGCAGGTCTTTTGGCAAGCACTCAACCTCGATCTCCTCTAAGCCGCTGACGACAACACCGCCAAAGTCCTTCACCGCCGGAGCTTCACCCTCGAGCTCAATCGGAACAAAAGCACGCAAAGCTTCGGTCATCGAGACGGCGTAAAAATCGATGTGCAGCATATTACCGCTGATCGGATGATGTTGACGCTCCCGCACCAAAACCGGAATCTTTTGCCCTTCTACATTCAACTCGATCAGTTGGGAGCTAGAAACCCCCGCTAAAGCGCGGCTTGCCTGTCGATAATCGAGCAAAATCGGTAAAGGGTCAAATTGATGCCCATAGACAATAGCCGGCAGCTTTCCCTGTCTACGCAGGGCTTTAACTTTTTTTCCAATCACGTCTCTTTTGACTGCTTCGATAACAATGTTCTCCATTTTATCCTTCCTTCGGGCGCCTCTCACCCATGAAAATTAGAATGATGGATTACCTTCGCCTTTACGGACGGTGTAAATCCAAAACAACGAAGTGCGATTGTATCTTTTCAACCGAAATTCGTCAATACTCGATTTATCGTAATTTAATCTCGATACACCAACAGCCAGACCATCCAGTACGCTAAGCGAGATTAGCCTTCAGCTAGAGAGCTCTTTCTAGAACCGCAATCATTTCTTCTTCAGTCAAGGGGACAGGGTTTCCTTTCATACTGCTTGCCCTCGCAGCTTTCTCGATAATAAGCTCAAAATCTTTCTTCCTTACACCCAGCTTTCCTAAGGAAGGGATGTTCAATTGAGCGATCAGGTTGGCAGCCCAATTTACCAAGGCTTGTTCTTCGGGCAGCGATAAGATGGTAGCAAGTTCGACATAGCGAGCTAAGTAGGGACTATCTGGAAAGCGTTCGTGCAAAGCCTTGAGATTGATCTCGATCACGGCTGGTAATAAAGCAGCACAGATTGCTCCATGTGCTGCCCCATACATTCCACCTAGAACACCGGCAAAGCCATGCACCGCACCCAGTTTTGCATTCGCCAATGCGATGCCACTAAACAAACTGGCTATTGCCATCTCCCTGCGCGCCTCTTGATCGTGCGGAGTTTGGTATGCTCTCGGCAAAGCCCGGGCGATGCGCCGAATGCCATCCCGACAAAGGGCATCTACAAGGTCGTTAGGCTGATTGCTGACAAAGGGTTCAATTAACTGGGTGAGCGCATCCATACCGCTTTGCGCTGTTACCTCAGGCGGATTTGTATAGGTCAATTCGGGATCAATCACAGCAATTTTGGGGCAGATCAAGGAACTGCGTAAACTCACCTTTATTTTTTGGTTAGAATCTCCAATCACAGCGTTTTTTGTGACTTCGGTGCCAGTCCCGGCTGTTGTCGGAATGGCAATATAAGGCAAGGCAGGGTTGACCAAGCTCTGACCTTTTCCGATCACTTCAAGATAATCGTAAAGATCTCCCTCATTCGTGATCAAACCCGATACGGCTTTCGCAGTATCTAACACACTCCCGCCCCCAATCCCGACGATCACATCAACCTGATTCTGCTTTCCAAAGATCAAAGCCTGCTGGACAACTTCAACCGTTGGTTCTCCTGCAACCGGATAATAGAAATATGAAATGTTCGACTTTAATTGAGTATCCAAGATGTCCTTAAAGCGTTCGGACGGACTGCCAAACACCAAAACCCTTGTCCCAAGGCTTTGAACGATTTCTCCCAATTTTTTTACTGACCCTTCCCCTAAAATGATTTTTGTCGGAAGAAAAAATTCAGCAATCATTTTTCATCACCCTCAAAAGTCATCGTTTGATGTATGATTAAGGTCTGTGTGCAAATCCATTGCATATCTCTGAATTATAACTTGATTAACATGAACCAAATAAGGTCACATCAAACATCCATTTCCAATGCTCGTACTTCAAACCGCAAACAACCCAAGCGGCGTTCAGCAGGTTTGATTCCTTGCGGGAGTATCCTGATTCTTAGTTTGTGTTGTCTATCGACTTTAGCGCTTTATTCTCTGGTTCCGGTTAAGACAACCGTATTATTTTTAGGGATTGATTATGCCCCCCATAAAAGTTTTGTCGGGCGCAGTGATACGATTGTTTTACTTCACTTCAACACCCTGCGTCCCTATGTTGGGATTTTATCCATACCCAGAGACCTATGGGTGAATCTACCCGGGTTTGGGGAGAACCGCATCAACACCGCTCACTTCTTTGCTGAAAGCCAGCAAACGGGCAGTGGACCCTTCGCAACGATGCAGACCATCGAAACAAATTTCGGTGTGAAACCAGATTATTATGTACGCATCCGTTTCGATGGAGTTAAGGAAATCGTCAACGCTATGGGAGGCGTCACCATTAAACTGGATAAGCCAATCGGCGGTTACCAAGCCGGCACCCACCATCTATCGGGAGAAAAAGCCCTAGGATTTGCCCGTCGCAGACAAGGAGCAGACGACTTCTTCCGCATGGAACAAGGCCAAATCCTGATCAAATCCATCCTGCTCGATCTCCTAAAACCGGCTAAGTGGGTAAGGATCCCTGCGGTGATCATAACCACTTCACGCGTTGTAGAGACCAATTTGCCACTTTGGCAATTGCCCCGCTTCGGAATCTTGATCCTTAGAGTGGGTATTCAGAACATTGACTCTCGGATAATTGACAGAACGATGACAACCCCCTATACTACAGATCAAGGCGCCAGCGTTTTACTGCCACAATGGGATAAAATTAATTCACTCATCGACGAAATCTTCCACAAGGCATACTAAATAAGCTTATGAGCCTAAAAGTTGTTGCCCGCAACCGTAAAGCCAATTTTGAATATTTTCTGCTCGAACGATTCGAAGCTGGTATTGAGCTACGTGGAAGTGAGATCAAATCCGTACGGAATGGACAGATCAGCATTAACGAAGCTTACGTCGAAACCAATGGCAAAGAAGCCTGGTTAGTAGAGTGTCATATAGCTCCCTATGAGCAAGCCAGCCATTTTCAACACGACCCGAAAAGGCCGAAAAGGTTGTTGCTTCACAAACGCGAAATCCGTCAATTATGGAATGAATCGCGAAAAAAGGGAGTCACAATCATTCCGGTTTCGGTTTATATCAAAGACGGCCGTGCAAAAGTTGAAATTGCCCTAGCGAAAGGCAAAAAACTCTATGATAAACGTCAAGCTATCGCAAAAAGGGATGCTCAAAGAGAAATCGAAAGACAAGAGCGAATCCGATGAATATTCAAGCATATAACATCTCGTCCCTAAATCAATTGCCCGAAGCAGAAAAACGGTCAATTTATACCCGCTTAATTCCGAGAGAACTCTTAGCTCGGTTCAATTTGCGAGAGGATTTGCATGATGCCGAGGGCAATGATTTAGTTAAGTTGGTCTGTCCAACTGGTTCCAGCACAGCCGAAATGGAGCTTCGCCATCGGGTGGATTTTATCGACCCGATTTTATACGGGCATATCACGGATACCACAAATGGCCAAATTCACGTTTTGTTATATACATTGCTCGACCCAGATTCGCCACGCTTTGATGTCGATCGCTTGCCTGACGGCACAAAAACCGTCTTCGGAATAAAGTGTAGAAATTTAGAAGCTGAAAGAGCCGCTATGGAATACGGCCTTGCGCCAGGCCAGATCCGCAAAGGGTTGCGCCTTCTAGGGGCAGCCATTCAAGGATTTGAAAATTTTGTCCAAAGCTTAGGTCAGGAAATCTATTTCGCAGAGCCATTGTTTTATCATAATGCCGTGATCTTTGAACGATATGGCTTTAATTATGCCAAAGGGCGCAAGCTGATGGAAAGAATCCAACAAGGATTTTCGGCTGGTGGCGATTTGCTAAAAAGACTGGACAACTCAACCCCTTTCCGTCGCCCCGAGGCTTGCCACAGTATCCGCCTACGCTCTTGGGCTATTCACGATGGCATCCTTGGCGAACCCTTTACCAATGTCACCATGTATAAGTACGTGGGAAAATCCGCGGGAATCAATACCTGCGGCGAGTGTGCTTGGTAACCCAAAAGCCTAACGTCCCCGCAAGAAACTGATCAGCGCACCAAACAATCCGATGATCCCAAAACCAACAATTGCGAACCCGACTGGGAAGCTCGTCCTTGCCCTGGTGGGAACAGTAAACGTTGGATAAACGATCGGCTGAGGGGGAGTAAAAGTAGGTAATCGGGTGGGAGGAATTTCAATCAGATATTGGGAAGCTAGGGTAGGATTTACCGTTGGAGTAGTTTTCGGGGTAGGTGTCGGAGGCGGTTCGACCAAGGGGAGAGAACCCTCAACAGTCACGAGTGGCGCATAGACCCAAGCGCTTCCTCCAGGCACACCTGGATACACGATTTTGATCCAATTTCCCCCGACGGTGCGGCCCAAAGCCGGCACACGTTGCCCGGCAATCAAAACCCCCACAATGGGATATTCGGTATCAGGCCCAGCTCGAACATTGATTTGCTCTTGTTCCATGGTGACTACGATGGTTGCCACACTCGGTGAACTGGTTACGGTTGGAATAGCAACAGTCGGGATTTGCTCTAGCCCTTTAGCATAGGCAAAACGTGAACCTATGGTAACGCCCCAAAGGGACAACAACATCCCACCGAAAAGAAGCAACAAAAGGGTCTTACTAAATCGCATTTGATGCAGTTTGAAGTTCATGGAGATTTTCCCTTCGCACCAAAACCATGTTCCAAATTATAATAGAAACGTTTTTGGTTGGTATTCGTAATTTTAGATGAATCACCTTACGCAGTAGCACGAGATTTATCTCGTGGATTTAGGCGACATGCATGTCGCTTACGCGGTAGCACGAGATTTATCTCGTGGATTTAGGCGACATGAATGTCGCGGCACGAATGAACTGCGTAACGTCAGTTA
>QEXX01000088.1 GCA_003130835.1 Anaerolineae bacterium
ACTCGATTTGTTAGGGATTGTCCACTCTCATCCAAACGGGCCGCCTCTTCCTTCTCAGACCGACCTTGAAGAAGCCTATTATCCTGAGGCTATTTATTTTATTTTTTACCCCTCCGATCAACGATGGTATTACAATGCTTACCGCATCTTTAATCACCAATATGAATCAGTCGAAGTTCACCTATCCAAGTAACCATTTTGTGAAAAGGGTGTTTCATAAACCGAGTGAGGTTTAAGAGAACTTAACAAAAAACAGGAGACCCAAATGATTTTTAGAGTTATCTTAATCTCTGCCATTTCCTATCTCCTTGGCTCAATTCCATTTGGCTTAATCCTGGTTAAATTACGCACCGGTAAAGATCTGCGTCAAATCGAAAGCGGTCGGACAGGCGGTACCAATGCGGGTAGAGCAGCCGGTTTTTGGGTTGGTTTCTTAACTGCTCTTTTCGATGGGCTTAAAGCGGCAGTTGCCGTGTGGATTGCTAGAGCTTTTCTGCCTAACCTGATTTGGATGGAAATCATTGCTCCTTTATTAGCCGTTTTGGGTCACAATTATTCCATCTTCCTCATCGAGCGCTCAGAAAATGGTAAGGTGAGGTTGCGCGGCGGGGCCGGTGGAGCGCCTTTCGTCGGTGGAGCTTTCAGCATTTGGCAACCTAGTTTATTGATTATCGTCCCAATCGGAGCTTTCATTCTGTACTTTATCGGATACGCTTCAGTAACAACCCTCAGTACAGCCCTGATAGCTACGATTATTTTTACTATCCGGTCTATTTGGTTCGGCGCCCCTTGGCAATATATCCTCTATGGCGTTATCGGAGAAGTGCTATTGGCATGGGCGTTGCGGCCAAACATCCGGCGTTTGCTCAACGGCACAGAACGTTTGGTCGGATTAAGAGCCAAACGCCTTCAAACCAGTTCGAAAAACGGCAATCATTCCTCGTCTTCTTCGGTGTCCTCCTCGTAATAATCATATTCGTCTTGAGGTGATCGCTCTGGCAATTTGCCATAGAGCTGTTTGTACAGACCAATTAAGTTCTTTCGATGCAGTTCTTCCGCCAACCCCCCGATGAGCACGCGGCTCTTTCCGCATTCTTCGACACTGATCGTTTGTAACAAGTCCATGGGGTACTTCCGAGTAGCAGCTTTGCGCACAGCTTTTTTGATTGCGGATAAATATGCCAAATTCTCTTTGATAAAGTTATCAATTTCACCCCGTAAGACGATGTCTCCATGCCCTTGGATAATATTTTCCAACCCCATCTTTGCCATCATCTTCAAGCTATTCACCATGTCATCGAAATCCCCATCCACAATATAGGGCAACGCCATACCAGCATCACTAGCAAATAGCACTTTATCTTCTTCCACCAAAACGCCTAGATTATCTTTGCTGTGGCCCGGTAAACCAAAAATCGTTAAGGTTTTCTTTCCAACTCTAAGGGTCATCTTGCCTTCTTCAAAGGTGATATGCGGAAGCACAATGCGAATCGATTGGTAAACCGAGTGTTGTTCTTGAGCGACCTTCAGAGCTGGCATCCCTTTGCTTTCTAGAAATTCCCGGCACAGTTTATGGGCGATGATGGTCGCTCCTTGAAAAAAGCAATTTCCCCAAGTGTGATCAGCATGATAATGGGTGTTAATGACATACCGCACCGGTATATTCAACTCTTGTTCAATAAAATCTCGCACTTCAAGCGTCTCTTCCGGCACGGCTAAGGTATCAATCACCACCGCCCAGTTCGGGCCGACAACCGCCCCACAGGTAACCTGAGCATACAATTCACTTTGAAAAGAATATACATTTTCAGCAATGCGTTCTCTTTGCACCATTCACCCGCTCCTATCCGGTAGAATGCGCTTAACATAGCACAAATCATATCCCAAAGTCAAGAAACTTTAATCTTACATTCATCTTTCTTAAAGACATTGACCAAACCTGTGGTCATCGTTATAATAAAAACAATCATCCTTGGGAAGAGTAAGCGACTCTCCATCGACAGAGAAGGACTGGCCATCGGCTGAGAGCCGCCCAGATTGGAAATCGCTGAAGGTCGCCCAAGCAAATGCTGAAGAAATTGGCTTGCCAAGAGTAGACCAGCACGGAGCAGTCCGTTATCACTGAACCTGATGGCTATTCAATCAGGGTTGAGTGCACCAAGTTTGGTGAACTGAGGTGGTACCGCGGAAGAATTTCCTTTCGTCCTCAAGGACGAAAGGTTTTCGTTTCTTATGGAGGTCTTTTGCCCATGACAAACAATCAAATTCCCAAATCCTATCAATTTCGATCGACCGAGGAACAAATCTATCAATTCTGGGAAAAAAGCGGATATTTTCAACCTTGGAACGACCCAAATAAACCAGACTTTGATCCCACGGTAAAACCGTTTGTGATCTCGATCCCGCCCCCCAATGTAACCGGCGAACTGCATTTAGGCCATGCGATGTTTGTATCCATGGAAGACCTGATGATTCGATACCATCGCATGAAAGGCGAACCCACCCTTTGGGTGCCTGGCAGCGATCACGCAGGCATTGCGACCCAATTGCAAGTCGAAAAGGCTCTAGCCGCCGAAGGCCTCACTCGCGAGCAGATCGGCCGCGAAGAGTTTTTACGGCGCACTTGGGCGTGGAAAGAAAAGTATGGCAACATCATCTATCACCAAATCCGCCGACTTGGGGCATCCTGCGATTGGACACGGACACGTTTCACTCTGGATGAAGGGTTATCGCGCGCCGTACGCGAAGCGTTTGTGCGCTTGTACGAAAAAGGCTTAATCTATCGCGGTTTGCGCCTCATCAACTGGGCGCCGGGTCTCAAAACCGCCGTATCCGATCTTGAAGTCGAATACTCTCAAGAGATGGGTACACTTTATTACTTCAAGTATATGCTCGTTCCGGAAGCAGATTCTCAAGCGGATGAATATATTCCTGTCGCCACAACCCGCCCAGAGACGATTCTAGGGGATACGGCTGTTGCTGTTCATCCCGAAGATGAGCGTTATCGCCACTTCATCGGCCGTAAGGCAATTGTCCCCATTCTTGGTCGGCAAATTCCGGTCATTGCTGATACGTATGTTGATCGAGAATTTGGCACTGGAGCGCTGAAAATTACTCCAGGGCATGACCAAAATGACTATGAGATCGGATTAAGGCACGGTCTGGAAGTGATTTCGGTTTTAGATGAGTCAGCGCGGATTAATGAAAATGGCGGGCCCTACGCAGGCCAGGATCGCTTTGAAGCCCGCAAGAACATTTGGAAAGACATGCAAGCACAAGGGTTAACCATCAAGGAAGAACCTTACATGATGAACATCCCGCGCTCTCAGCGGGGGAATGAGATCATTGAGCCGATGATCTCCACCCAGTGGTTCGTAAAAATTCAACCCCTGGCAGAGGCTGCTCTAAAAGCTGTCCAGGAAGGGCGAATTCGCATTATCCCAGAACGATTTACCAAAATTTACACCAATTGGCTTGAGAACATCGAAGATTGGTGCATTTCTCGCCAACTCTGGTGGGGACACCGCATTCCGGTTTGGTACTGTGCAGATTGTGGTGAACTTACCGTTTCACGTACAGACCCTACCGAGTGTCAACATTGTCACAGCGCCCGCATTGAACAAGACCCCGATGTGTTGGACACCTGGTTCTCTTCTGCCTTGTGGCCCTTCTCCACTCTTGGTTGGCCAGAAGAGACCCCAGATTACCGCTATTTTTATCCTACAAGCGTCATGGAAACCGGGTATGACATCCTCTTTTTCTGGGTGGCGCGCATGATCATGACCGGACTGGAGTTTACCGGTAAAGAACCATTCCACACCGTTTATTTACACGGTTTGATCCGCGATGAACATGGGCGCAAAATGAGTAAAACGCTCGGCAATATCATTGATCCCCTGACGGTCATGGAGGACTATGGCACCGATGCCCTGCGGTTTACCCTGCTTGTCGGTTCGACGCCAGGCAATGATATGAATCTCAGCGTCAAAAAGGTTGAAGCAAACCGAAATTTCGCTAATAAAGTATGGAACATCGGACGCTTCATCATTCAATCTCTAGACCAGGTTCCAAATGCCCCGTCTTCACCTCCACAATGGACATTAGCCGACTCTTGGATTTGGGCAAGGCTACAAACCCTCATTCGAGATGTAGAGCGGCTCTTCCAAAATTATCAATTTGGCGAAGCTGGACGATTGATCTATGATTTTCTGTGGAGCGAATTTGCTGATTGGTACATTGAAATCGCCAAATTACAGCTCCGCCAAGGTGGTGACCGTGCCTTTTACACTGCTCAGACATTGGTCAAGGTATTTGATCAGTGTTTACGCCTATTACATCCTTTTACCCCCTTTGTTACCGAGGCAGTATGGGGTTACCTAAAAGAGGCTGCGATAAAATGCTCTCTGCAGCTTGCCCCAAAACAAGGCTGGGAAGAAGCGCTCATCATTGCTCGATGGCCACAGCCACGTATGCCGGAAGGGTGGGAAGAGGAAAAAGTTGCTCAATTTAGCTTGATTCAAGAGGTAATCCGCGAGATTCGTAACGCGCGCTCGGAAAAAGGCGTTGCATTAAGTCAATCTATTGCAGCCACCTTTATTACCAAAGAACATCTTGCTTTATTGCAAGACCAAATCGAGAACATTCAAAAATTAGCCAACCTCGATCCCCAACGCATCCTGCTACTTGAGCGATTTTCTGAAAAACCCACCCAAAAAATCCCCTTGGTCATCAAAGAGATCGAGGTTTACCTAGACCTTGAAGCTACCATTGACCTTCAACGCGAACAACAACGCTTGCGCGCTGAGCTAGAAGAGGTTAATCAGCAAATCCAACGCTTAAGACAACTTTTGGATAGCCCCTTCTCACAAAAAGCCCCTGCGCCAATCGTGGAGAAGGAAAGACAGAAACTAGCCGATTTTGAGATTGCTGCCGAAAAGCTTAAAAAACAACTTCTTGATCTAGGAGTTGAAGCATGAAATTCGCCGAATTCGAGACGTTTAAGATGGCATACGATGAAGCAGGATCGGGTATCCCGATTCTCTTCATCCATGGCTACCCATTGAACCGCCTCATGTGGCAACCGCAAATCGAGGCACTCCAAACGGATGCACATGTTATTGCTCCCGATCTGCGCGGCCATGGCGATTCGACTCCAATCGAAGGTGTCTATTCGATGGATCTCCTGGCGGAAGATTGTGAAAAATTATTGGATCACTTAAACATCCAGCAAAAGATCGTCCTTTGTGGACTCTCTATGGGAGGTTATATTAGCTTTGCCTTTGCTAGAAAGTTTCCCGAACGACTCGCTGGTCTGATACTCACAGCTACCCGAGCCGCTCCTGATTCGGAAGAAGCCAAACTGAACCGTCAGCGAAGTATGCAAGTGGCGAGAGAACAGGGTATTGAACCGATCATTGAATCCATGATCGCCAAGGTTCTTTCACCTTTCACCCTTAAAAATCGTCCTGAATTAGTCCAAACTGTTCGACAAATCATGCAGCGCACCTCCCTTCAAGCCATACTTGGAGACCTGCAGGGGATGATGGAACGGATCGATTCCCGTCCATTCCTAAAGCAAATTGCTGTTCCTACCTTGATCCTGCATGGAAAGGACGATACCCTCATTCCCATTGAGGAAGCCCAAGCCATGCAAGCAGCCATTCCTAACTCGCAACTGCTTATCGTAGAAAACGCAGCCCATCTTCCCAACTTAGAAGCGAGTGAGCGTTTTAACCAAGCCGTTCGTCATTTCCTAAAGACCCTATGAGAAAAGATTTCGTCTCCTTGGACCAACCGAACCAACTAGCCCAGCGAGTACAAGCGTTGCGGCACCAACTATCTGCTTGGGATCCCCAGCAACTGGCAACCAACACAGCCACCAGCCTGATTCGCGACCACTCGGGAGAGGGATATTTTCAGTTTCTCTACTGGCAAGAAGCAACCCTCTTAAACATCCCTTCCTTCTCGGCAATCTCTGCAAACACGAAAAAAGAGCTGGGCATCGCCCATCAAGCCTTAATTCTTTACTATTTCATAACCGCTCGCCCTCACCCCTTAACCGAAAAGTGGATCTCCTTTGCCGAATTACCCGATGGACGCTTTTATACCCAAGCTTTCCAAGGATACACAGGTGGTGTGATCAGAAGACACTTCGAAAATCAACTCGATAAGCTTGAAGAGGCAGTGAAGAAACTCAACGGCGTTGCTTATTCCTTTGCCGACCGGGCATATCTCTTTTGGGTATTGCCGCGCGTCCCGTTGTTATTGGTCTATTGGCAGGGGGACGAGGATTTTCCACCCAATTACCAAATTTTATTTGATGCCTGTGTGGCTTCCTACCTTCCAACCGACGCTTGTGCCATTGCCGGCAGCATGCTGACCAAAAGACTAATCGCTGCCTCCCCTCTTTAGGCGTAGACCTGCTTCTGAAGTTGAAAAGACTCCTCCACATCCGGTTGCCCATCCAGATATTCTTACACCCATCCGCACAGACAGATGCTTTTTTTCGGGAAGAAATTTCCCTGACTACCCACCTTGGGTGTACAGATGCTGACGCCGAGGTATTTAGGAAGAAGGTGTGTCAGTAGAAGTAGGGGGAGGCGTTGGTGTTGGCGTCAAAGTTTGCGTAGCAGTTGGTGTCGCTGTACTGGTCGGAGGGCTGGTGGGCGAAGGTGCAGAGGTAGCCGAAGGAGCAGCGGTTGGCTTTGGGGTCGGTGTAGCAGATTTCGCAGGGGCAGTGCTGATATTCTTAACTTTAATCTCCACCCATAAGTATTCTGTACCATTTTTGCCAATGCCAAAGATGTGTCCCGCATTGTCATTGATCATCCACGCGCCTTTATAAGTTCCATCCGCTTTGGGGGCAACCAATTCAATTTGCAAATCGACCGTTTGTCCCGGCTGGACTACTCCGGGCAGCGCGACCTGGCTTTTCGCGCCTAAGGGATCGCCTGCAACCCAAATCAAGGTGAAATTTCGCGTCCAAGTGCAACTGCCGGCATTCTCCACTCGCCAAATCTTGGTGAATTTCGTCCCGCCAGTGAAAACTGTGCCGGGTGGGACGTTGATATCTTGGACAAATTTAGCCAGTAAACAGGGTAAAGGGGTCGGTGTGATCGGAGTCGGTGTCGGTGGCTCCAGTGTGCTCGTTGGGGTTTCCGTCACAGTCGCGGTTTCCGTTGGGGTTGGAGATTGCTCGACCACCACTTCAATTAGCTCAGTCCCATTGCCAATCAGAGGAAGATAAATCTTATAATCCTCCTTTGCAAGTTCTTGATAGGCGGTCAAGGTCTCTGCAATCGAAGTGCCAATCAAATCTTGAATGGGAGGCGGCAACTCTGGCGTCGGCTGTCCGGGTAAAACACAGGCGGAGAAACTCACAGCTATCCAAAGCAGGCAGAATACTATCTTCCAAACTCGCCCAAATGTGGAAATTAAATCCTTCTCACTGAACAAGCGCAGGTGCCTAAGTTTCTCCTTCATGGTTTCTCTCCTTTTGTAAACCTACTTTTCCACTCATAGATCTTATTGAGCGCTTCAATTGGGGTCAATGAATTCGGATCAAGCTCTTTTAATTCTCTTAAGAGAGGGCTTTCTTGTGGAAAAAGGGCTAATTGTTGAGGATAGGAGGGTTGCACCTGCACGGCTTTTCCAGCCGATTTTTCGAGTTGTTTGAGAATCTCGTTGGCGCGTTGGACAACCGCTTTCGGCAAGCCTGCCAGTTGGGCTACATGAATTCCATAGGATCGGTCAGACCCTCCCTCAATAATTTTATGCATAAAGATCACCTTACCATCCACCTCGCTCACTGCCACATTACGATTGCCAACCCCGGGCAGTAACTCCGCCAATTGGATTAATTCGTGATAGTGGGTCGCAAACAACGTTTTTGCCCGCAATTTTGGATGGTTATGGAGGTACTCTACGATCGCCCATGCGATTGAAACACCGTCGTAGGTGCTGGTGCCACGCCCGATTTCGTCAAGGATCAACAAGCTTCGAGAAGTAGCGTGATGCAAGATATTGGCAGTCTCAACCATCTCGACCATAAAGGTTGATTGGCCGGCATGAATCTCATCTTGGGCGCCGATACGGGTGAAAATGCGGTCTACCACCCCAATTTTTGCTTCGGAAGCCGGAACGTAGCTTCCAATCTGAGCTAACAAAACAATAAGAGCAACCTGCCGCAAATAGGTGGACTTGCCGCTCATGTTCGGGCCTGTAATAATTTGAATTCGTTCTCCGTCCTTAAATTCGGTGTCATTCGGCACAAATCGCTCACCACTCAGAGTCTTTTCTACCACCGGATGACGCCCCTCGCGAATTACAAGCACATCCTCCTCAACCACCTCAGGACAGACATAATGGTTAAGCACGGCAACTTCTGCGAGGCAACTCACCACATCCAATTCAGCCAAAAAACGAGCTGTCTCAAGCAAGCGATCTTTCCCTTGCGCTAAGAGACGACACAGTTCACGAAACAGCTTTTCTTCAATTTCTCGAATTCGGTCTTCTGCGTTTAGTACAAGAGTTTCATAGTCTTTCAATTCAGGGGTAATATACCGCTCTGCGTTGACCAGGGTCTGTTTGCGGATATAAGTAGACGGCACCATCTCGCGATTCGCGTGAGTGACCTCAATGTAATATCCAAACACCTTGTTGTAGCCTACTTTGAGAGACTTAATCCCAGTTCGCTCCCGCTCTAGACTTTCGAGATTTGCGATCCACTCTCGTGCCGACCGTGATTTTTCAATAATTTCATCCAACTCTGGGGAATAGCCCATTCGAAAGATGCCGATATTCTGTAAGGTTGCCGGAGGAGAATCGACCAGGGCACGCTGCAATAACTCGCGCTCTTCCGAGCAAGGGCTAAAGGAATGCTCCATCACGTCCAGGATTTGGGGCTTTTCGGAAAGGATTTCTGCCAGCTTAGCCACCTGTTGTAAACTGGCTCTCAGGGCCGCCAAATCTCGCGGTTGAGCCACTCCACCCACGATGCGGTTGACCAATCTTTCCAAGTCACCGATTGGTTTGAGGGTATTGCGTACGGAAGCTCGGAAAATCCCATCCTGATAAAAAAA
The DNA here is from genome assembly GCA_003130835.1 of Anaerolineae bacterium. Taxonomy (GTDB): domain Bacteria; phylum Chloroflexota; class Anaerolineae; order Anaerolineales; family UBA4823; genus NAK19. The sequence goes on from QEXX01000088.1 coordinate 9,081, forward strand.
CCCAATCCTGAGTTGACGCAAGCGAATCCGCTCTATATCGAGGAGCGGCTGATGAATCCATTGACGTAGCAAGCGTCCCCCCATGGGTGTGACCGTTTGATCAAGCACATCCAGCAAGGTGCCTCGGCTACCAACGTTACGGATGGTTTCGGTTAACTCCAAGTTTCGTCGCGTAGCCGCGTCTAACACCATGAAATCGTCAAAGGAATAACTTTTGAGATGGGTCAGCAGAGAGAGCGCCTGAGGTTGATTTTCGCGTAAATATTGCAGGATAGCCCCTGCAGCTTGAATGCCGCAGACATACCCCTTTAAACCAAAACCATCTAAGGAAATGACCTCGAAATGGCGTAAAAGTTCTTGCTCACACCGTCCAAACTCAAACCGCCAATTGGGTAAAGTCGTCACGTGCCCTGCGAATGCCAGGTCGTTGAGTAGGTTTTCTGGGCAGAGTGTTTCAGCCGGCTGTAAGCGATTTAATTCCGCCCGTAGGGTTGTCAGAATATCCCCATTGCGGAACTCTGCCACTTGAAACTCCCCTGTAGAAATGTCGGCATAAGCAATGCCAGCTCGTTGGTTCTCCGCATCCACAACAACACTAGCCAAGTAATTATTGGCGCGGCTTGGTAACAAATTAGGTTCAATGACTGTACCAGGCGTTACCACCCGTACAACTTGACGCTGAAACAAGCCACGGTTCGGCTGATCCCCTATCTGCTCACAAATGGCAACATGATAACCTTTTTCAATCAAACGTGCTAAGTAATTATCGACAGCATGATAGGGAATGCCTGCCATCGGGACACGCACCCCTTTGGCAACGCTTCGAGAAGTTAAGACAATATCGAGTTCGCGTGAGGTAATCTCCGCATCGCCATCAAACGTCTCATAAAAATCCCCCAAGCGGAAAAAGAGAATGGCATGAGGATATTGCTTTTTGATTTCTAAATATTGCTTTCGGATGGGAGAAAGTTCGTTGTCCTTAGCCATATCTTCATTCTAAAGTGTCATGACACTTTAGACAAGAGAGCAAAAGGGAAAAAGATTTGTTTTTTTGGTTAACTCAGGCTATAATACAGTCACTATACACAAAAAGAAAGGAGAAAAACCATGGCTAGCGTCACTTTTGATCACGTGACCAAAAAGTTTGGCGATGTCGTCGCCGTCAACGATTTGAACATTCATATCGAGGACAAAGAATTTCTGGTTCTGGTAGGTCCTTCGGGCTGCGGAAAATCAACTGCTCTGCGTTGTTTAGCTGGATTGGAAGATGTCACCTCGGGACGCATTTTGATCGGCGATCAGGTCGTCAACGATATTCCTCCTAAAGATCGCGATATCGCAATGGTCTTTCAATCGTATGCCCTTTACCCTCATATGACCGTCTTTGACAACATGGCTTTTGCCTTGAAACTGCGCAAAGTACCCAAAGATGAAATTAAACGCCGCGTTCACCAAGCCGCTGAACTGTTGGGCATTCAAGACCTGCTCAATCGTCGCCCGCGTCAGCTTTCCGGTGGACAACGTCAACGAGTGGCAGTTGGTCGAGCGATCGTGCGCGAGCCAAAGGTTTTTCTCTTTGACGAACCACTCTCAAACTTAGACGCCAAATTGCGTGTAGAAACCCGCGCCAACATCAGCAAACTGCATCTTCAACTTCAAACCACCTTTATTTACGTGACTCACGACCAAGTTGAAGCCATGACCATGGCTTCACGAATTGCGGTGATCAACCACGGTGTGCTACAACAAGTCGATACGCCACAGAATCTCTACGACAAACCCAACAATCTCTTTGTTGCCGGTTTCATTGGTTCGCCGGCGATGAATTTCTTCCACGCTCACATTCGTCGGGACAATGGCAAGATGTATGTCGATGGGACGACCTTTGCGGTTGAAGTTCCGAGTGAACGTCACGCTGTCTATGCTCCGTATATTGACAAACCGGTGATCTTGGGAATTCGTCCCGAAGATATTTACAACCCAGAATTCGCACCGCCTGGAATTCTTGCCCAACCGGTTGAAGCAACGGTAGACGTGACTGAGTTGATGGGTAACGAAATCTTTGTCTACCTAAAAAGCGGTGACCATAACTTTATTGCTCGGGTTGACCCGCGTTCTCGCTATACCATCAACCAACGAACTCAAGTTGTCTTTAATATGGCAAATATGCACATCTTTGATCCGGCAACAGAATTAGCCGTGCGTTAAAGGAATAATTTATACATAAAGGCTGGCAATGTAGTTAGCCAATCTCATCAAATTTGGAGTTAGCATCCATGTCAGAAACGCCTGCTTATAAACTCGTCTTAGTCCGTCATGGACAAAGTGTTTGGAATCTTGAAAACCGCTTTACCGGGTGGACTGATGTTGGTCTGACCGAACAAGGAGTGCAAGAAGCGATCAATGCGGGTAAGATGTTACGTGATCAAGGCTACCAGTTTGACATCGCTTTTACCTCGGTCTTAAAACGCGCCATCAAAACGCTCTGGATTATCCTTGAAGAGATGAATCTCGAATGGCTGCCGGTGATTAATGCCTGGCAACTGAATGAACGGCACTATGGCGCGCTCCAAGGCTTAAATAAGGCTGAAATGGCTGTCAAATATGGTGAAGCTCAAGTTAAACTCTGGCGACGCAGTTACGATGTGCCACCTCCGGCGTTAGATTGGGACGATCCACGCCATCCCCGCTTTGATCCCCGGTATGCTTCCTTGTCACGCGAGCAACTACCTAGCTGTGAGTCCCTAAAAGATACGGTACATCGCATGTTGCCGTATTGGTTTAGCGACATTGCCCCAACGATCAAAAGCGGCAAACGCGTTCTGATTTCCGCGCATGGCAACAGCCTGCGCGCTCTAGTCAAATACCTAGATAACATCTCCGATGAAGAGATTGTCGAGCTGAATATCCCCACCGGTATTCCTCTGGTCTATGAGCTAGATGAAGACCTCAAACCCATCACCCATTACTATTTAGCCGACGAAGAAACCGTGCGCAAAGCTGCCGAAGCCGTAGCTGCTCAAGGGAAAGCGAAGGTATAGCCTATCATCCGCAAATGGTCAAAAACCCGCTTGTTATCAAACGAGCGGGTTTTTTATTGTTAAACAACCAAAACGTCGCACTTAGTCAATTTTCCATTTCCACAAGCTAAGGCCCCCTAAAATTGCCAAGCCGCCGACAAACAAGAAGGTATCCCGCCAAAACCGTTCTGGGAACAAGCGGATTAAAGTATCCGACCAGAGAAAAGTCCAAGTGCCGGGTTCAAAGAAGATGTTATGAAATGCCACAAAGAAAATTCCAAAACCAATCAGGACAAACAGCAAGATACCGCCCAACAAAATCAGGGTCCAAAGGCCGCCGCGCTGCAATGCAACTCGAAAATCTCTCCATCGCCCGCTTCTCCACGCAAAAACACCGGCGGCAAAAAAGAAGACCAATACGCCATACCACACCTGCAAGGTCACCTGGACGACATTTTTCACGTCCACCATATGACGCAACTCGCGCTGGTTATACACTGGGTTACCATCCGCAAAGCGTAGGTCAGCTAAGAACTCGATACCCGCATCATTGAGTAGATACGCTAAGGCTATCCCGGACCAATACAAACGTTCTTCTTTTGTGAAGCCGTAAGGATCGGGGGGAAAACCCGGTAGATTGTATTCAATCTGTAGAAAAACGGGGGTCATAAGCAAACGCACAGCCGTCAGGGTCAAAACGACTGGGGTTAAGAAGCTCACCAACCACCACAAGATAGTCAAGATAATCTTCTTCATTGTAGCGTCTCCATTTCTCCGGAAAATAGGAACTTTATCATCAATTGATTGGTCATCCATTCAATTGGGGCACGATCGTCAGTAAACACGATCTGGGATTCTGGCACAGGTTGCTGATAGAGGACAAATCGTTGCATCACCTCAATCAATAATGGGTGGATATCTTGACGCTGATAAAAAGCCAACAAGTTTTGGTACAAATTTTCAACGCGGGTAGGAGATTTGGTGGCGTAGATCACCGAGTTGAACGTATCCGGCAGATCCATAACGTAAATCGAGGGGAACACTATCCTAAGGGTTCCCACAAATCCATCGATTAAACGTCGATCGTTCGGCGCGCGGCCCACATTGATTGCAACCACGCCATCATCGCTGAGATGGTCAGAGAGGATTTGAAAGAACTCAACAGTTGTCAAGTGCCAAGGAATATAAGGCGGGCGGTAAGCATCGACAGTGATTAATTGATACTGGTGCGGACTATGCGCAATCCCCCAACGGCCGTCTTGAGCGATTGGGTTAAGATTGGGGAGGGTCATCTCAAAGTATTGCTGTCCAATTTTGATGATCTCAGGATCGATCTCATAGCCATCAATTGGGATTGAGCCAAATACCACAGTGGCTTGGCGAGCCGTTGTCCCAGCAGCTAAGCCAATAATGGCGATTCTGCGAACATTACTGGGTTCGTAAACGCCATCATTGGCTGCTAAGTTAAAAAATGGACCGACCAGAAACTGTTCCCAAGGGCCGCCATAAAATAATTGATGCTCATGCCAAATCGAGTGAATACCTTGTCCTTCGTTCAAACGAAGGTAGCGATAGCCATCGTTCTCCAAGACTTGAATATAGTTATAAGCCGATTCGCTTTCAAAAATCTGGCCGACGCTGCTCTTTAGTGGCCTTCCCCCCATAAAAAACAAACACCCCAATAAGAATAATAGCATTGCGGCAAACAACACTCTAGGCTTTAACCCGTACCTCCACCCCCCAAGCAAAGCGATCATACAAACCAAGCAACCAAAAGCGTAAAAAGTGCGGTAGGTTCCGATCAAGGGGATGGAGATCAAGACAGGGACAAAGGCACCGAGAAACGATCCGAGGGTCGAGATGGCATAGAGACGACCAGCCGTTTTCCCGGAGGACTGCCGGTCTTCGACCAACAAACGGATTGCAAACGGTGAAATCATCCCTAACAAAGTCACCGGAATGCTAAATAAAATCAATACCACACTAAAGGATCCGAATAAAATCCCAAGGTTGAGTTCATCAAATGCCTGCGAAGCGAGACGCAAGATCGGTTGGGATAGAAGCGGAATTAAACCAGTTGTAAACCCTCCCAACCCAAGCAGAAGATATAGAAAATTCGCTGCAGGATAACGGTCAGCCAGGTTGCCCCCAATAAAATAACCGGCTGCTAAGAAGATTAAGATTAAGCCAATGATCGATGCCCATACCAGATTGCTATTGCCGTAAACATTACCAATCAAGCGAGAAGCGCTCATCTCAACCGCTAAAGCCGTCATTCCGCTAATGAAAACAACGATATAAATGAATTTTCGCTCGGGTGGGCTCATTAACGCTCTGTACTTAGCTGTTTAAGTTTGCAAGGAGAAATGCTCGCCCAATCTGTAGATACATTTTTGCGCGGTTGAGAATGCCATCAAAGATTCCCCGATGGATCTCACTGGGCGGATGAAACACACCGCGCCAAATCACGTATTTACAGCGCCAATGTTTGCGAAAGCTGGCAACGGTAATCGCGGTTTCTAGCCCATACCCTTCAGCAGCTTTCCAACAAATCCCCTCCAAATGCTTTCTCCACAGACAACGTTGTCCGGATAGCCAGGGCGTCGCCCAATGACTGAAATCCGAATAAATCTTTCCCCCGCGGAAAATTCCAACGGTCATGTCCAGATTATCTTTCAATACTCCAATGATGAGTTCTTCTACGTGCTGAACTCTCAAACCCCACAGATCGGCATCCAGCAGCAGGATTAGATCGGATTGTGTGGACTGTAAACCCGAAAAAACCGCTTGCCCTTTCCCCAAGTTTCTGGCATGGGTTAAGAGATGGATTCTCGCATCACAATCCATCGCCTCGACAACCTTCTGAGCACTTCCGTCTGTAGAACCATCATCAACAACCACAATTTGTTGAATTAATTCACATTGGCAGAGGATATCCAAAACCCGTTTGACCGCGGATGCTTCGTTATACACCGGGAGAACTGCCGAAATGGATGGAAAACCTTGTTGAAAAGAAGATGGGGTGACAGCCAACTGATCCTCGATAAAAATGGATGTAAATCAAATAGCCAACCTTATTTAGACTGCTCAGATTATAATCGATTCCATCTCTTTTCTTTTCAGGACATTCGTCTTTTAGAAATGGGTATATCAAGACCTGCGCCTGTTGTTGGTTCGTTACGCAGGCATAAACCTAGTGGTTCGAGTGTTTACGACTTTAGGGTTGATTCGTACTTGGTATAATACTTGTAATACTGATCTGAGGTGAGAAATGATGTCTTCAGAACGATTTTCGGGAGCGAGAATTCGTCAAGAATTTATTGATTTTTTTATCGCCAGAGGCCACACCTTTGTTCCTTCATCCAGTTTAGTGCCGGGTGGAGACCAGACCCTGCTGTTTACAAACTCAGGTATGGTGCAATTTAAGGACGTATTTTTAGGAATTGACAGACGTCCGTACCGGCGGGCTGCTAATTCTCAAAAATGTATGCGCGTTGCAGGAAAACACAATGACCTTGACGATGTTGGCCGCGATGACACCCACCATACCTTTTTTGAGATGCTGGGCAACTGGTCTTTTGGTGACTATTACAAGAAGGAAGCCATTGCCTGGGCTTGGGAATTGTTAACCGAAGTTTGGAAACTCCCCAAAGACCGATTGTGGGCGACTTGTTTTCGAGACGATCAAGGCAATATCCCCGAAGATACTGAAGCAGCTGAAAACTGGAAGGCGCAACCGGGCATAGACCCCAGCCATGTGCTCTTTTTTGGGCGCAAAGAGAATTTCTGGGAAATGGCAGAAGTAGGGCCGTGCGGTCCTTGCAGTGAGATTCATATCGATCGAGGTCCAGAATTTTGTGATAAAAAAGATCAGCCCGGGCACGTTTGTCGGGTCAACGGGGGTTGTCAACGATTTTTGGAATTATGGAACTTGGTCTTCATTCAATATAATCGTCTAAGCCCAACCGAGCTCGAGCCGCTGCCGGAAAAGCACGTTGATACCGGTATGGGCTTAGAAAGAATTGTCTCGGTCTTGCAAAACGTCTCCTCCAACTACCGCACCGATCTGTTTTGGCCGATGATGCAGTGTGTCCAATCCTTAACTGGGCATTCCGATCAGGAGCGCGAACAAAACCTCACCCCCTATCGTGTGATCGCCGATCACTCCCGAGCAGCAACCTTCCTAATCGCCGACGGCGTAGTGCCAGGTAATATTGGGCGAAATTATATTTGCCGCATGATCATCCGCCGCGCCGCTCGCTTTGGCAGCAAGATTGGCTTGAACGAACCTTTCCTTGCCAAAGTTGCCGAGGTTGTCATCGATCAGTATGGAGCGTTCTACCCCGAACTGGAGCGCAACCGAAAAGCAATCTGCGACTCAATCACTCGTGAAGAAATCCGCTTCCATAAGACACTCGAAACAGGGCTAACGAAATTGGAAAACCTAATGGAGCGCTTACGCGAGCAGGGTGAAACGCATCTCGCAGGAGATTTAGCCTTTGATTTATATGCAACCTATGGGCTTCCCTTAGAGATTACCAAAGATATCCTCACCGAAAACCAATTTACGGTGGATGAAGCCGGTTTTCAGCGTGCAATGGAAGAGCATCGTCTTGCTTCAGGCGCAGGAGAAGCTTTTGGGGAACTCGGTGGTGAGGATGTCGATATCTATCGCCAAATCTTTGAACAGCTCACCTCCCAAAAGAAACTGTCTTCCGCCGGGGTTGAGCATGACCCTTATTCACAATTATCCGTTCAGGGAGAAATTCTCGCCCTTGTCCAAGATGGTCAGCAAACTCCTGTTGCGCAGACCGGTCAGCGCGTCGAGGTCATCTTACCTCACACCTGCTTTTATTTAGAAAGCGGGGGTCAGGTCTCGGATACCGGCTGGATTCACTCGGTGAACGGCTACGAATGGGAGATTGAAGTAGAAGATGTGCGTAAACCAGCAGCCGGCATCATCGTGCACATTGGCAAGGTTACCAAAGGGTCACCCAAAGTAGGCGACTTTGCCATTGCCGAGGTAGATAGCCGCCGGCGACAAGACATTATGCGCAACCATACAGCGACCCATCTGCTTCATCGCCATTTACGACGAGTGCTTGGCGAACACGCTCGCCAGGCCGGTTCATTGGTTGCGCCTGATCGCTTGCGTTTCGATTTTACCCACCCCGAACCGCTAACACCGCAACAATTGCAAGCCATCCAAGATGGGGTGAACCAGGACATCCTGGATGACTACCCCTTACATATCGAATACAAACCACTCCAAAAAGCGATTGAGGATGGGGCAATCGCCCTATTTGGCGAGAAATACGGCGAGATCGTCCGCAACGTGACCATTGGTGCAGATGAAACGCTTTCGAATGAACTGTGTGGCGGCACGCACGTTGAGCATACTGGTCAAATCAGCCTTTTCTTGATTCTATCCGAAGGCAGTGCAGCAGCCGGCATTCGCCGCATCGAAGCTGTTACCGGACGAAGAGCCTATGAGGTGGCTGCTCAGCGAATGAACATTCTTTCCCAAGTTGCGGCAAGTTTGTCGGTTTCTCCCGAAAACCTTGTCTCAAAAGTGCAGCGTGTTCTTGAGGATCTCGATACTTCACACAAGCAGATTCTGACCCTCAAGCAACAAGTAATTCAACAAGAATTCGAAAAAGAATGGCAAAAGCATCAAAAACGAATTGGGAAGCTCACCTACGTGTCCTTCCATTTTGCGGATGCTGAACCCCAAACCTTGCGCCAAATCGTGGATTATTTCCGTCAGAAAAACCCCCAAAAAGGCCTCATCGTCTTATCCAGTGAGGTCAATCGCCGCCCGCAAGTCTTGGTCGGCATCACCGATGATTTGGTAAAGGAGGGTTGGAACGCGATCGATCTCGTCCGTTATCTAGCAGAGCCGCTGGGCGGTGGTGGAGGGGGGCGCCCCAATCTGGCACAAGCAGGCGGCAAAGATAGTAGCAAGCTCTCTGAGGCGATTACCCGCGCCGAGGCATGGATTTTGAACAAGCTGAACGGAGGCTGATGTTTCCACCTCCCGTTTCTAGCCATCCATGAAAACACAAATTCTGCAATTAGAAACACATGATGATTTGATTTCTATCCTCGATAAAATCGGCTGGACTCAAACCGAACGAGTCTTACTCGTGCTACCTCGCCGCAGGAGAATCCTCAACCACAAATTGGATCTCCTGCGGTTGAAGCGGCACAGCAGCCAAAGGGGATGTCAGATTGCGATCGTGACCACTGACTCGTTGGTCAAAACACTAGCAAAGGAAGTAAATATCCCCACTTTCCATTCGATTCAAAAAGCCAACCAAGTGGACTGGCCGACAAGCTTCGAGCCTAAAGATCGCTTCTCGCCAAACAACGACAACGATTTCAAAAGACAACCCCTCGAAGCTCAAAAAGCAGCCCTTCAAGCCAGCCGGGCAAATCCATCGACGAATGCTTTACCGCTTTGGGCAAGACTCGCTTGGTTTAGCCTTGCCATTTTAGCCGTGATGAGTATTGTCGGCGTCCTGGCACCGAGCGCCACGATTCGCATCACACCCCCTGTTCAACAACAAAGCCTCACAATCCCGATTCTCGTCACCCGGCGCGTCCAACAAACGCGTATCTCCGGTGAACTGCCAATTTCCACACTTAAAGTGACGGTCAGCGGACAAAAGACGCTTAAGACGAGCGGTTCTGTTACGATTCCAAAGGATTTCGCCGTGGGGGAAGTGATTCTAACCAATCTTACTGACCAGCCTCTCGAAGTCCCTGCTGGCACTCCTGTGCGAACGTTAGACCCCACCCCACGCCGCTATGTTACTCAGCAAACCGTCCTCCTCACGCCAACTGGGGATGAGAAGAGCGCCACCGTTGCTGTTCAAGCGATCGAGAACGGAGCAAGCTTCAATATACCCCCGAACGCAATCAAAGCCGTTGAAGGGCTTCTGGGATTAAAAATCAGCGTAACCAACCCGCAACCAATCCAAGGCGGAAGCAACCTCATCGCCTCTGCGCCAAGTCAGCAAGACCGCCAATTACTTTTCCGACAATTGCAAGCTGAACTACTCGAGAAAGCCAAAGACCAAATCAGAAACGACCTCCCAGAGGGAGCTCTCCTTCTTCCCGACTCAGCAGTGCAAATTCAGGTACTCCGTCAACAGTACACTCCTGAGGAAATCATTCCGTCCGATAGGCTTTCTTTAGATCTCGAAATCGCAGTTTCGTTTGGCGTTGTTAACCGCCAATCAATCTTAGATTTAGGTGACCAGATTTTTGCCTCTTCTCTGCCGGTTGGCTATCAGCCTATGCGCGAAACCTTTATCGCCTATTGTCAAACCCCGCTCACTCCCACAAATAGCGGTGATTACACCTGTAATCTCGAAATCTCCCGAAAAGTGCAACAAACGATTGATGCCGAAGAAGTTCGGCGTTTGGTAATCAGCAAACCGATAGCCATCGCTTCTCAGAGTTTACAACAATCCTACCACTTGACCGAACCACCCCGCATCGAGATGAAGCCCAACTGGTTTCCAATCCTACCCTTGTTGCCTATGCGAATTGACATCGTGATAGAAAAATGAAAATCCTAGCTATTGACCCTGGTCAACAAAGAATCGGTGTTGCAATTAGCGATGCAAGCGGTAAAGTAGCTTTTCCATTGACGGTCATCCCGCACCAATCAAAACGGGCGGATGCCGAACGGATTCTTGCACTGGCACAAGAGCATCAAGTTGGCCTAATCTTGATCGGCCAAGCCTTGGGTCTCGATCAGCAACCCACCTTACAGAGCCGTCGCTCATTTAATTTAGCTCAAACCTTACAAGCCCTGACAACCATCCCTGTCCGCTTGTGGGATGAGTTTGAAACCACACAAATTGCGCTGCAAGCCCGACAGGAAATGGGCATAAAAGGGAAAAAGAAAACCAATCCCATCGACGCATTAGCTGCAGTAGTTCTTTTACAATCCTATCTAGATAACAGTTCAACTTCCGAATGATGACTTCATCCAAACGCTTTCTTCCATGCTTCATCCTTGTTGTCGTGATTCTCTTGTGTGTTTTTACGGTCAGTCTTATGACCTACAGCCTGTTTTTTATTCAGAGAGAAGTTGAGCAAACTTTCGGAAAAGCTCCTGCGCATCTCGATCCTCCACAGAAACTTCGGTTTCAAGTTTTGCTCTATGTCCATCGCAAAACCCTATTAACTCCGCTCAACCCCAACGCCCCCTTACAATCTTTCACCATTTCCCCGAATGAACCAACCCAGCGCATCCTACAGCGATTAGCCGAAGAAGGCATAATTTCAGACCCGCAAGCATTGCAAATCTTCATGCAATACCAGAATTACGACACCCAAATCCAAAGCGGGGAACATCTCTTGAGCCCCGCAATGAGTCCGCAGCAAATTGCCCAAGCTCTTATCGATCCAGCTAACCTGCTGATTCAGTTTAACCTATTGGCTGGATGGAGAAATGAAGAAGTCGCAGCAGCGCTGGCAGCCTCTGGCCTCAGTTTCTCCGCCCAAGCGTTCTTAGACGCAGCCGATCAACCCCTTGAGCTTTTCCTTCCACAACGAATATCCACAGCATCGATTCGCAATCTACAAGGTTTCTTAATGCCGGCCACATACCGGCTCTTAAAGAATGCGTCCCCAGAGGAATTGCTCAGTCTATTTACCCAAAACTTTAACACTCAGGTTACAACGGAGCTTGAGCACAAGTTCCAAGAACAAGGATTATCGCTCTATGAAGGCATCATCCTTGCCTCAATTGTCCAACGGGAAAGCATGCTTGAAGAAGAAATGCCCCTTATCGCCTCGGTATTTCTCAATCGGCTGCGCGCCCAAATGAAGCTAGATTCGGACGCCACGGTTCAGTACGCTCTAGGATACAACGAAGCCCAAAAAACCTGGTGGACCAATCCTCTGAGTACAGCCGATTTTTCAATTGACTCGCCCTATAATACCTACCGATATGCTGGCTTACCCCCTACGCCAATCTGCAATCCCGGTTTGACCGCTATCCGCGCAGTTGCTGAAGCGCCGCAGACAGATTATTTTTACTTCCGCGCCGCTTGTGACGGTAGTGGCCGGCATCTGTTTGCCAATACCTACGCCGAACATCTCGAAAATGCTTGTCCTTAAACGAAATGCGTGTGGAGGAAGTTAAGCCTTTCTCCACACGCATAGCCCATCGCCGATTGACTTAAGCCGCTTCGAGCTCTTTCATTTTCTCTCGAATGACATTTCCCAACCGATAGATCCCTTCCTCGATTTTTTCCGGGGTAGCATTCGAGAAATTCAAACGCATGGTATTGTGCCCACCGCCGCCTGGGTAAAAACTCTCACCCGGCACAAAGGCTACTTTTTGCGCAATGGCTTCTTTTAGCACCTCTTTGGCGTCTAAATACTCTGGCATTGTCCCCCATAAGAACAGCCCTCCTTCGGGTTGAGTCCAATCCACTTCAGGCGGGAAGTAGCGGTCCATCGCTGAGAGCATCACATCCCGCCGCTCACGATAGACGCGGCGGATCAATTTTACATGCTCATCCAGAAATCCGCCTTTGGAGACCTCGTGCGCGACCAGTTGGTTGAAGGTTGCGGTATGCAAGTCTTCGCCTTGTTTGGCTTCCACCATTTTGCGAATCACTTCAGGAGGAGCAACCACCCACGCTAAGCGTAAACCGGGGGCTAAGATTTTCGAAAAGGTGCTGAGGTAAATCACATTGCCACGATAACAGCGATCGTGATTACCACGATACTGGCTATCCACAACAACAATGGAGGGTAAATGCTCCCCTTCAAAACGCAACTGCCCATAGGGATCGTCTTCAACGATCGGCACACCAAAACGATTTGCCAATTCCACCAATTGATAGCGACGTTCTAAGGAGAGCGTCACTCCAGTCGGATTTTGGAAATTCGGGAGTACATAGATAAACTTGGGTCCGTACCGTAGCGCCTCTTCCAAGGCATCGGTGATCATGCCATGTTTATCGGAAGGTACCGCCACATACTCTGCGCCATAGGCATTCCAAGCTTGCAGGGCTCCCAAATAGGTGGGCGATTCAACCAAAATGCGATCGCCGCGATTGATAAACACCTTTCCGATTAAGTCCAGCGCTTGTTGTGAACCGGATGTAATCAGAATGTTCTCCGGATTTATCGTGATCCCATAACGCGCAGTATGGCGAGCAATCTGCTCACGCAAAGGTAAAAAGCCTTCGGTGGTGCTGTATTGCAACGCTTGCGCGCCATGATCGCGAAGAACCTTCTGACAGGCTTCAGCAAAACGCTCAATTGGGAAGACCTCAGGTGCTGGTAAACCCCCTGCAAAGGAGATGATGTCGGGTTGCTCGGTAAGCTTCAACAACTCCCTTACTGCAGAGCTTCCCATGCGTTTTGTGCGATGGGCGTAACGATGATCCCACGGAGTCTGTAAACCTCTTTCGTCTCGAAATGCACCCGTTACTTTGACCGCGGGTCTAACCATTTAGAAACCTCCTTCCTTTGTGGAAACAACTATTTTGGAAAACGGCTTAGAACAACCGCCTCACTCGGCAAAATGGATTTCTCTCCAAGCGTTAAGGACGACGGAGCTTTGATCGCTTTATCGGGAGAGCCTTGATAGATCAAAATGCGCGTGCCTTCTTCGGCAGCTTTCAACTCAACGTATGCTTGTCCGGTGAGATTCCCTTGTTGATCGATCGCACAACTGGTGACCCAACCGATCACTCGTCCGCGTTTATCCAAGACCGGATCACCACCGTGCGCCATACGGACTCCCTTCTCTAAGAATTGAAAGCGAACCACCACCCCTTTGCGTGTTTTTTCTCGCTCAACAAATGCCTGCCGTCCGATAAACCAGGGTTTATGCAACTTAACATAACTTCCAAAACCACCCTCTGCCACGCCCAAGTCTCGTTCGCCGCGTTTTCCAGAGCCTTCACCCATCTCATGTCCATACAGTGGCAAGCCAGCCTCAGTGCGCAGTGAATCGCGCGCCCCTAATCCAACCGGTTTGATCCCAAAGGGTTCTCCCTTTTCCAACAAGGCTTTGAACAATTCTGCTGCCCGATCGGGATGAACAAATAGCTCAAAAGCCATCTTTTCACCCGTATAGCCAGTGCGAGAAACAATCAAATCAAATCCACCAACGGTCGCATCGCATAACTCAGTTCGCTTGAGAGCAAAGATTTTCTTGCGCGTCTCAGGGTCAACGCCCAGAGCCAGTAAAATTTCTCGAGATTTTGGACCCTGCAGAGCAATATCCACCCGCATATCTTTGCCCTCTCTTGGATCGCGCAGGTTGCGCAAGCGAGCTTTACGGCCAAAAGCCCGCGCCCACGGCCGTTGACGGTCAATACATACTTTCCCCTCTAAAACCGCATTCAGCCATGCCCAATCCTTGTCATCATTTGAAGCGTTGACCACTACCAAAAAGGCATCCAAAGCCCGGCGGTAGACCAAGGTATCATCAATCACATTGGCGTCCGGATCGAGGAAATGGGTATAGCAGGACTCCCCCACTTCTAATCCTCCAATGTCATTGCCACACACGCTATCAAGAAACGCTGCTGCATCTGCCCCCTCAACCTGATAGACCCCCATGTGGGCAACATCGAATAAACCGGCTGCCGTACGCGTGGCTTGATGCTCCTCAATCACTGAGCTATACCAAACTGGCATCTCCCATCCTGCAAAGGGAATCAACTTTGCCCCCAATTGACGATGCAAATCATAAAGAGGCGTTCGTTTTAGCTCCCCCTCGCTTTGAGTCCACTGAAAATCTGGCTTTGCCTCCCCGCTATCGGCTGTCATGCCAATATAATAAGGTTTTTCGGCAGGATGGTTCGACCTTGAAGCCTGAACCGCTTGCGCATTGAGCTTTTCTTTGATGACGACCGGCCCCGGTAGCTTCTTCATCACCCGATCGGTTGCACCTTCTGCCTGATCAAAATCAACATATCCATCGGACAAGGCGCGCAGCCAGGCTGCAAAATAGGCGGCCTCTTTGGCCGGCAGGATTAAGTCAAATTCTCTTTCGGCTCGGCAGGCTAACGTACCTTCCACACTTCTTTGGGGCGCTCGAATTTTCACCTGACAGGCCTCACCAACATCGAGCGTGGAGACATCGACATCGGTCGCGTAATTCAGAAATTGACGGACAGCATCCCCTTTGATGACAAAGGAAACCATCCCAGTCTCTGAGAGATAAGAATCATCGACAAAGTAATAATGGGGATAGCCATGGCGAGTGACTTCAAGATCTGAGCCAGCCTGTTCAGCTAATTGTCGCACTTGAATCTTGACCGACTCGAGCGTATCGAAATCGACTTTCGCCCGCCGCAGATTGGCAACCCGCACAGCGTACGTATAAGGTTTGGTCGCCCCTAAAACCTGCACGATGAACTCTGCTACCTTGCGCATCTGTTCTTCCTTGAAGCCGCGTTGGGTCACCCAAGGGGTTCCCATCCGAATTCCAGAAGGGTCAGCAGCCGAACTATCACCCGGTATCGTGTTGCGATTTACCACAATTCCAGCAATATCCAAAATCCGTGCAGCTTGATCACCTGAAAGGGCAGTTCCATCTGCCCCGATAAAGGTGCGGCAGTCTAAATTGGTCAAATGGGTGTTGGTGCCGCCATAAGAAATTCGGCAGCCAAGCTCTCTTAATCGCTCGGTCAAAGCGATACAGTTCTTAACCACCTGAGCTTGCAACTGGCGAAACTGCTCGGTTTTGGCAAGCTTAAATGCCAAAGCCATCGCCGCAATTGTGCTGACGTGCGGCCCGCCTTGCTCTCCTGGAAAGACAGCCCGGTCAATCTTCTTGGCTAAGGAAGCATCTGTTGTCAGAATACACGCTCCGCGTGGGCCGCATAGGGATTTATGAGTGGTAAAGGTGATCACATCTGCATAGCCAAGCGGAGATGGGTAAACACCGGCTGCAACCAACCCTGCCACATGGGCAATATCTGCCAGTAGGTAAGCCCCAACCGAATGAGCGATCCTGGCAAAGCGTTCCCAATCGACCGACCAGGGATAAGACGAGTAACCGGCAATGATAAGCTTCGGGCGAACCTGCTCAGCCAATGCTTGGATACTATCGTAATTGATTTGTTCTGTTTCGGGATCAACAGTGTAATGATAGGCTTGATAAAACTTTCCAGAACGATTGACCGAAGAACCATGCGTTAGGTGACCACCATGCAGCAAACTCATCCCCAAGATTGGGTCACCAGGGTTGAGCAAAGCATGAAAAACAGCGTTGTTTGCCGGTGCACCGGAAAGCGCTTGAACATTGACAAAGATATCGTCGGCACCTACGCGCTCGTTGGCAAATAATTCGGCACAGCGCCGTCTAGCGAGCATTTCTACAACGTCAGCATATTCTACCCCTTTATAGTAGCGCGGATCGGAATAACGCCGATAGGAGGAAAGTTGAAAATCATAATCCAAGATTTGGCTTTCCGTGTAGACACGGCTCTCCTCCGGGGGATAGCCTTCGGCATAGATGTTTTGAAAAGAAGAGCTTAAGATTTCCCGCACCGCCAGGGGAGCTGTACTTTCGCTGGGAATCAAGATCAGCTTACGGACTTGCCGTTCCGATTCTAGGTCTAAGAGTTCTTTGAGCTCTCTGTCAAAGTCTGCAACGGAACCGCGGAATAGATAGTCAGCCATTAGATACTCCTCGTAGGATAAATTTTGGAATATTCGAATTTAATCCAAAAAATTGCGTTAAGGATTCAATTCTGGAATAAGGGCAATCAGCTTTCTGACTTATGGAATGATCCCCCCGCATGAAACCTTGTCTTTGGGTGATTTGGCAAATTGTTCTTTCCATTCTTTTCCATCGAGGTATAACTTGCACTTTAAGTCTCCTGTCTGAGTCGGATTGCCAACTGTAAGAACGACAATCATCCCCTTTGGGAAATTCATCGTTTTATGCCACGGTACAGAGATTTCTATCAAGCCCGTCTTCGATCCATCTGGCTGAGTATAAGTCACCACAGCAGTAGAAGCGCTACCTTCGACCCGATAAGTAATTGAACGGTATCCCTCTGGTCTTGAATTAAAAACCCCTAGAAGATAATAAATGAGAGCCGCAATACCCAAGACCAAAGCGATGATCAAGAATTGGGCAGCCAGTCCTGTCCTCGATTTAACCGTTAGAGACATCTTTTCCTACACGATAATCATCCTCTTCGATTTTATTCCTATGAATCCTTTCGGTCAAGTTAATAAAATCATCCTATGAAGGATGAACTTCATAGGATGATTTCTGATGGGCGGAAAGGGACTCGAACCCCCGACCTCCTCTGTGTAAGAGAGGCGCTCTAACCAACTGAGCTATCCGCCCATTCACCCTTATATTATACCCGAAATTCCCTTCTTCACCCTTAAGTTATCCCATGACCAGACCGATCATTTATCGATTCTAATTGAAGATTCATTTAGAATTTCAGAAAAGATTGCATTTGAATGAAAAGTATGGTAATATTTATTGAAAGGTTTGGTTTTCCTTTGTATTATGAGGAGTTGAAATGAGTTACGAGGAAAGAATACGAGCAGCTAGGTCTAATATGTCAAAAAGTTTTTCTAAGCTGGCTGATTATCTATTAGACTCTTATATCGAAGCCTCATTTATGACGGCAAGCGAACTTGCTCATACCTTAAACCTTGATGCAGCCACCGTTGTTCGGTTCTCCCAATTTCTTGGTTATAATGGCTTTCCAGAATTGCAACGGGAAATTCGCCAAAAGGTACGCAATGATTTGCTTCTTCGGCCTCAGGAAGCTTTAGAACCCAACAGCGTGACGGGAATCGTCCAATCAGCAATGCGGGAAATCGCTGAAGCCATCGAACACACCCGAATCTCTTTAGATATTGATTCGATCCAAAAGTTAGTTGAATTGCTCGGTACGGTGCGTCGCATTCTCATCTTTGCCGAAGGTCCTGCTCAACCAAACGCCTATAGTCTCGTGCAATATCTTGAACAAGGTGGTTTCCCGGTCTATATCGCGCGTGCAGGAGTTGTCGACTTAGCGCGCACCCTAAATAATGCTACCCCTCAGGATTTGATTCTAGCTATGGAAATTACCGGACAGACTCCCTATATTGCGACAGCGCTTTGTGAAGCGCGCTCACGCGGCATCCCCACTGCGGCGATTGTCGGTGCAGCTTCCTTAGCGTCAACACGCTGCGCCGATATTGTCATCGCTGCAGCTGCGCATTCTTCTGTCGGAGTAGGCACGGTATCCTTGGAGGCAATTATCTATACCTTTGCCAAACTGTTGCGTTGGCGTTTTGCCGATCGTTTTGCTGGTACAGAACAAGCCATCTTAGAGATCTCAAACCGCATCCAACAGCCTTTAGAATAAATCTTTTTTCGGAGAGAACCATGCGATTTGTTCGTTATCAAAAGCCCAATCAACCCCCCCGTCAGGGTTGGCTTTCTGGCAATCAAGTCGGTCCAATCGAAGGTTCGATCTTCACCGAGTTCCGCCGTTTGGAAGCCGAAGAGGAGCTCTCGCAAATCCGAATCTTACCCCCTGTCCAACCAAGCAAGATAATTTGTGTCGGCAGAAATTATGCTGCCCATGCTTCGGAACACGGAGCTGAGGTTCCAGAAGTGCCCCTATTGTTTCTGAAACCCCCCTCCGCAGTCATTGGGCACTTAGACCCCATCATATTGCCTCCTCAAAGCCACCAAGTCGAACACGAGGCAGAACTGGCTATTGTTATCGGAAAGCGCGGCCGATGGATCCTTCCCGACCAAGCCGAAGGCTATATTCTTGGCTACACGATCGCCAATGATGTTACCGCTCGAGACTTGCAAAATAGAGACCATCAGTGGACACGTGCAAAAGGTTTCGATACGTTTTGCCCAATCGGGCCTTGGATCGAAACGGAATTCAATCCCTCCGATGCCTTAATCACCTGTACGGTGAACGACGATATCCGTCAAATGGCTTCAACCCACGATATGGTCTTTAATATTTACCAACTGATTGCTTTTGCCTCATCGATTATGACCCTAGAACCGGGTGACCTGATTCTCACCGGCACGCCAGCGGGGGTAAGCCCTCTTTCCGATGGGGATGTCGTCCGCATCACCATTGATGGAATCGGCACCCTAGAAAACCCGGTTAAAGCAGAAGCCCCCCACTAATGGTTCGATGTCCTTAGATATTCATACTACGGTTCAGGTTATCCTGTTGATTCTTTTGCTCTTGGTAGCCTTGATGGTCTGGCAAGGCATCCAGTCGATTCGCACAGCCCGCAAGCTACCTTTCTTTCGTTTGCGCCGTAATCGAAATTTGCGCGGTTGGAGGCTGATCGGTGGGTCTATTCTTCTCTTTATCCTAACTTTGATCCTGAATACTCGCCTTGAGCCAATGATCTACACCGTGTTTCCCCCATCGCCAACGATAACACTCAGTCCAACCATCACCCTGTCACCAACCATTACCTTATCGCCAACCATCACCCTAACCCCCACCATCACGTTAACTCCCGAAGTGACCGACACTCCGACCATCACCCCAACCCCTTTTGTCCCACTCGCCATCGAAGCCCGTTTTGAAGCAACTGTTCCCCCCAACCCAGAAGCGAAATTTAGCCCCATTATTTTCACTCAAGGAATTGATGCCCTCTATCAACCCATTGCGCCCGGTGAAGAGTTTCAGAATCCGGTCGGACATCTATACGGCGTATTTAGCTACGATCAAATGGTCGATGGTTCGCAGTGGACTGCTCTCTGGTATCGAGATGGCGAGTTAGTGCACTTTGAAACCAAAGTCTGGGATGGAGGCACTGGGGGGTATGGTTATACGGATTGGAATCCCGATCCCTCACAATGGTTACCCGGCGAATATGAGGTGCAATTGTTCAACGGCTTATTATGGAAACGTTCAGGGCGCTTTCGAGTGGTTGGTGAACCTCCAACTCCTGCCCCAAGCCCCACCTATACCCAAACCCCAACTCCGTCAAGAACACCCACCCCCACACGCAGCTTAACACCCACGCGTACCCTTACACCTACGCGCACTGCGACCTTATCACCCGAACAACGTCTGACCTTAACAGCAGCCCCAACGCGCACCCCTACGCCAACGCGTACCCGCATCCCAACCTTTACACCTACAATCACTCAGACAAAACGCCCCACCTGGACAATCACTCTCTCCCCCACCGTAACCTTAACTCGCACTCCTTATAGCAGCCCCACGGTGACCTTAACGAGAACCCCTTATCCAACCCTCACGCGCACCCCGGTAACGCCTAGCATCACTCCTTACCCCACTCTGACCCGTACGCCCACGCCAACCAATTAGCGACCTTTGCTCCAAGCCAAAGCAATTTGAGCTGCAATCCGAGCGTTATTCTTCAACAAGCTAAGATTGGTTTGCACGCTCTTACCCCCCGATAATTCGTACAGCCTTTGTAGTAAGAAGGGGGTCACCGCTTGACCGTGAATGCCCTGTTTTTCCGCTTCAGACACAGCTTGTTGAATATAGGCTTCCACCTCATCAGCCGATAAAGCATCGGCTTGCGGTGGAGGCGCGGCGACCAAAATTGCGCTCTGAAACCCCAATTCCCAATGCGTTCGCGCCAAACTCGCAATGTCTTGAGGGGTGTTTACTACTACACTGACCTCCAAATTCGGGCTTCCGAGGCTATAAAAAGCAGGAAACACCTCGGTTTGATAGCCCACCACCGGAACAGAGCGGGTTTCAAGCGCCTCCAACGTTGCAGCTAAATCCAAGATCGCTTTCGCACCTGAACAAACCACGATAACAGGGATTTCCGCCAAGGCTTGAATATCGGCGGATACATCACTGTGCCGCAAGGTTTCCGTATAACGATGTACCCCACCAATTCCGCCCGTCGAAAAAACTCGAATACCGACCTGATGAGCAACCCACATCGTTGCAGCCACCGTCGTGCCACCCCAACCTTTTTCAACCACCAACGGCGCTATATCGCGTAAACTCACTTTGGAGACTTGCGCTCGGGTTGCCAAAGCATGAATTTCATCTACAGTCAATCCGCATACGATCTTGCCGTCGATGATTCCGATCGTTGCTGGTATACAACCCGCATTATGGATTTCTTCTTCGATTTCTTGTGCCAATTGCAGGTTTTGGGGATAGGGGAGCCCATGCGTGATCACCGTTGTTTCAAGGGCAACCACCGCTTGGTTCTCATTTAATGCTTTCGATAGAGAAGGAGATAAACGGAAATAAGGCGGAAGAGTACGGCTCATTAGATTACCAATTGGTCATAGAGTTTTTCCAGAGATAAGTCAGGCACCACTGCACCAGGATATCGGAGCGTTAACGTGGCAGCCGAAACTCCCAAGCGCAAAGCATCATCCAAAGGCATTTCATTGAGTAAACCAAATAGAACTGCAGCCGTCAAGGCGTCTCCTGCGCCGGTTGGGTCTAAAATCTCGGTTTGAATGGCCGGGATATGTCCGTTGGTCTCTGAAGAAGCATAGCACACACCCTGTTCAGCTAAGGTGATGATCACCACATCCACCCCTTGACTGACCAAGGTTTTGGCAAGCAACAAAGCTTGCCGACGGGATGGCGACTTAGGAGGCTCTTGGGCCAACAAATTCGCTTCTGCAAAATTCGGTGTGATCAGAAAAGTCTGCTCCAAATAAGGCAATAAACGAGACGAAAGATGTAAAGAGGTCGGATCAGCGCAGACCGGAACGCGGTATTTTTTTGCCAGAGAATAAACGACCCGCAAAGTTTCTGGAGGAAGATTTAAGTCTATGAAAATAAAAGAGGCATCCTTGAACAATTTGGAGTGCTTCCGAAGGTAGGTCGCTGTAAGGTTATGAGTTACTTCCATGCTATCTAAGGCGAAGAGCATTTCCGCCTTATTGTTTAATATCCCCATATACATTCCAGTTGGACAATCTCCACAGCGGATAATATATTCTGTATTGACCCCTGCTAATTGGGTATGTTTGACAAGACGCTCACCGTCTTCATCCTCTCCAACAGCCGTAAGCAAGATAACACCTTGACCTAGACGAGCTAAATTTTCGGCAACATTTCTTGCCACTCCCCCAAAGGTTGTGCGGATACGGGCTGGGTTTGATGAACCTTCGCGCAATTCACTCTCAAGTTTGCCGACAATGTCTATGCCCGCCGCGCCAATCACCACCACCGGACACTCTGACTTGAGCTCAAAATTGTTCTTTTTCATTTCCTAAATTATAATAGCTCTCGTTCTTTGCTGATATCAAATTTTTGGGATTTCTAAAACGCCTCATGCTATCTAAAGCCATATCTCTGGCAACCGATCATAGCTGGCCGAGCAACTTATCTGATGGCTATACCCATCTTCAGTCCTCCCATCGCCATCAATGTCACAGGCTGCAATGACAGCCCTTCTGCCTTTACTCGTCGCTTAGGAAAATAGCAGACCCTATCGAGGAGATGGACCCTTAGCATGCTGATTCGAGTTGAACTCCACTGTCACACCGATGCATCCGAAGATAGTTTACTGAGCGTTTCCGAATTGCTGGAAACTTGCAAACGAAAAAGAATCGATAAAATCGCCATCACCGACCATAACACGATTCGCAATGCTCGCTTAGCCCAACAAATTGCTCCGGATACGGTAATTCTCGGAGAAGAAATCCTTACGCAACAAGGCGAACTACTGGCTTTTTTTGTCACCGAAGAGCTCCCAGCCGGTTTAGATGCTCTTGAAGCTATCACTGAATTACGCCGACAAGGTGCATTCATCAGTGTTTCCCATCCATACGACCATTTCCGCAAGGGTTACTGGCAGGAAACTGAGCTAATTAAAATTGCAACGAAAGTCGATGCAATTGAAATCTTCAATGCAAGATGTCTTCGCAATCGACACAACCGTTTGGCGCGTGCCTTCGCTGAACGCCATCAGCTATTCGGGACAGTGGGCTCAGACGCTCACTCTGCCATTGAAGTGGGCCGCGCTTATCATATGATGGACAATTTTTCGACTGCCGAGCAATTTCGCTATGCACTGGTCAATTCACAAATTCGCACTCAACGATCCTCGCCGCTCGTTCATCTATTATCCAGATTTGCCAAATGGAAAAAAACCTTCAAAATCGCTTGACCATTCTCAATTTTTGAGTAGAATCAAATTAGTGGGGCGGTGGCGGAACTGGCAGACGCAGGGGACTTAAAATCCTCCGGAGGTGACACTCCTTGTGGGTTCGACTCCCACCCGCCCCATGTAAAATCTCTGATTCAAGGCTTATACGGCGGTTCATGATCGACATGAACCGCCAACGCAATTCTAGGGGCGTCTGATCAAAGATTCCCCTTTCAATGATCAACGTTCATGGGTTTGTTCTAGGTGTAACGCTGATCCCTATCTTTATGGTATGATTTTTCACGATGTCTGCGGCGAATCATTTTCCACGCATTGTCTTTATGGGCTCTCCGAGCTTTGCTGTACCCATCTTAGAGCACCTTGCAGAGCGATATAACGTCATAGGAGTTGTTACACAACCGGATCGTCCGGCGGGCAGAGGCAACAAGCTGACATCCCCACCGGTCAAAGAAGTAGCAGAGCGTTTGGCGCTTCCATACATTCAGCCCACTCGTCTCAGTGAACCGACAGCCATCCGTCAGCTAGAAACATGGCGACCCGACCTCATCGTCCTTGCCGCTTTTGGACAAATCCTAAAACCCAATGTCTTGAATCTCCCCCCTCATGGTTGCATCAACGTTCATGCCTCGTTACTTCCCCGTTGGCGAGGAGCAGCTCCCATTGCAGCAGCCATTTTACACGGCGATCCAGAAACCGGCATCACGATTATGAAAATGGATGAAGGGATAGATACGGGGCCGATTCTACGGCAACAAGCCACACCCATCCTTGATTCAGACAACAGCCTAACCCTTTCTGCCCGCTTAGCAGACCTTGGGGCACGATTATTACTTGAAACGCTACCCGACTACCTAGAAGGCAAAATTGTGCCTCGAGAACAAGACCATCAACAAGCCACCTATGCACCCATGCTAAAGAAAGAGCAAGGCGAGCTGGATTTCCATCAGCCTGCCATCCATCTCTGGCGTAAAGTGCGTGCTTTTTATCCTTGGCCTTCTGCATTCACCTACCTTAACGGAAAGCACCTGATCGTCCACGAAGCCTCTGCTCTTGAGGTTGAACACAACTATCCAATCGGACAAACCGTCCGCTATCAAAAGAAAGCTGCCATAGCAACTGCTAGGGGATTGCTCGAATTGATCAAAGTCCAACCCAGTGGTAAAAACCCTATCTCAGGCAGTGATCTCATCAACGGCTATCGCGATTGGGGCAAGATTGTCCTGCCCGATTACGGAAAAGGACTTTCTAAGACATCGAGCTAAACTTCAATCGTTTTCTAAAGGCATCTTTACGCAACCCAAGAGAACATCTACGCACGAATTAAGACAAATATGGAATCGATTGACTACTATCAAATCTACTTTCTGCGACACGGTGAGTCCACCGGTAATGCCAACGGTTATCATCAAGGACAATCGGATTTTCCGCTATCTGATCAAGGTATACAACAAGCTCAGCGGCTGGGTTCGTTGTGGAAAACACAAGGCATTTATTTCGACACAATCATCAGCAGCCCATTATCCCGCGCAAGGCAGACCGCAGAAATTATCGCTCAAGCGCTCTCTATGCCGCTCGAATTTGATCCAATTTGGATGGAAAGAGACGCCGGCATGCTTTCTGGCCTTCACGCAGATGAAGCTCAAAAACGCTACCCTCGTCCGCAGTTCATGAGCGTATATGATAAAGTTGGCATGACAGGGGAAAGTCAATGGGAGCTCTTCTTGCGCGCTGGAAAAGCTGTAGATACCCTGATAAAACGCGAGCCAGGGCGTTATTTGGTTGTCTCGCATGGTGGCATCCTCAACATGGTGTTGTACGTCACCTTGGGCATTTTCCCCCAACCCAATTTTTATGGGGCACAGTTCCTCTTCACCAACACGGGGTATGCTCTGCTTCACTTTTATCCCCAAACCCACAATTGGCTTTTGGTAGAGCTAAGCCACCCGACAAAAACGGGACCAACTGAGGAAAAATAGATTCTATGTACAAAATCTCCATGCTCTCCATCGGCGCCGGCGCCATCGGCTCTTACATCGGCGGTCGCTTGCTTCTAAGCGGGCAGCAAGTGGTTTTCTTAGAAAAACCCAACGTAGCCGAAAGCCTTCAAAAGGTTGGATTAACGATTTATCAAGGCAAAGAAAGCCAACGGGTTGAGTCGTTGCAGGTCCTGTCCTCTCTACAACAAGCGCTCTCGCAGGAAAAGGCTTATGACATCCTCCTCGTAGCGGTAAAGTCCTATGATACCGCCAAATTAATCGAGACTCTTTTGCCTTACAAAGATCACATTCCACCGATTCTCAGCCTGCAGAATGGAGTCGAAAACGAGCCCCAATTTCGCTCCGCTTTTGGGGAGGAACGCGTTATTGCCGGCACTGTAACCAGCGCAATCGGGTGGAAGCAGGTCGGTGAAATTGTGATCGAAAAAGAACGGGGCGTTGGAATAGCCACCCAAACACAAAGCGAATTAGCCTTGCGGCTCATTCACGCGTTCAAACAAGCTAGATTTAATGTCAAGGGTTATGCAAGCGCGGATGCTTTGAAATGGTCAAAACTCATTACAAATCAATTAACCAACGCCACCTGTGCTATCTTAAGGATGCCGCCAGCAGCGGTTTTATCTCACCCTGCGGGTTTCCAATTAGAAATGCTTCAAATTCGTGAGACCCTGAAGGTAATGGACGCCTTGAAGATCCAGGTCGTCGATCTGCCGGCTACTCCGGTTCGAATCTTGGTTTGGGCAATTCGCAACCTTCCTTTTTGGCTTAACCAACCGCTTTTCGTCCAATTCATCGGCAAAGGGCGCGGAAATAAGATGCCCTCTTTGTTCTTAGACTTAACAGCCGGAAAAAAACAGAGTGAGGTGGAATACCTAAACGGTGCTGTCGTTCGCTTTGGCAAAAAAGCTGCAATCGACACGCCGGTCAACCACTTTTTGAACCAAACCTTGAGCGACATCGTTCAAGGGAAACTTTCCTCCCAAACCTACGAACATGCCCCCGAAAAACTCCTCGCAGATTGCCTCAACTCGGCTAAATGAAAAACTTCTCATCGAAACGTTGCGAAAAGTACTTTCAACAGGTATGATTAGGCCTCAGTACATCTTGGAGATATGGAAATGAAGAAAATACAAGTAACGAATTGGCTTTTGGTTTTGTGGGTTGCGTCCTTTTTTCTAGCTTCCTGTTCAGCAGCCACTCCACAAGTGATCGAGGTAACCCGTGAAGTACCTCAAACGGTTGTGGTTACTCAAGTCATTACCCAGGTAGTAATCCTTGAACCTTCTCCCACGCCCAGCGAAACACCTGCACCGATCGTCTACCCGACTTGGACTCCCACTTCACTTCCTCAACCGCCAACCCCGAACCCGGGTCAAGTTCAAGCCCTCAAGCAAAAGGGATTTTATGTCTATTATCCATTGGAAGGATGTGGACCTTCGATTGTTCGCCCGAGCTTCGATGTTTATGTCAGTATGGATGGGGGCAAGAACGCAATTCGCAGCAGTCCAGATATCAGCAGTGCCCATAATATTATTGGGTATGCCTTGCCTGGTGAACACCTAAAAGTCATCAGCGGTCCTGTCTGCTCATGGGGATGGTTGATGTGGATGGTTGAGACAGACTACGGTTTAACCGGCTGGACACCCGAAAGCGACGGCAAATCTTTTTGGTTGATACCGATGCTACCTCCTGAATAAAAGGAGGAACCGCCTGTCACTCAACCACGCCGTAGAAGTGGGGTAAAGGATCGATAGGCTCCTCTTTGATAATCACTGCCTCAGAAAGCATTTGCCTAGCCAGAGAGAGTTGCTCTTCTCCGTTTGCATGAACGGTGAAGAGTGGCTCATTTTTTTGAATCAGTTCACCCACCTTGCGATGTACCTCGATTCCAACACCATAATCGATTGAGTCACCTTTCTTTGCCCTGCCTGCGCCGAGATAAACAGCCGCCAAGCCTACCTTTTCGGCATGAACCTGATGAATCACCCCGCTTTCTGGCGCAAGGATCTCTTGGCGCAATTTGCTACTCGGCAGCCGATGCGGCTCTAAAACGACCCCTAAATCCCCCCCTTGAGCTTCAATCCAATCCAGAAACTTTTGCCAGGCTTTTCCACTTTTCAGGACCTGCGCAACGGTTTGGTAGGCGGTTTCCATTGAAGGGCTTTGCTCACCAATCACTAACATTCGGCTAGCGATTTCTAGACAGTGAGCTTCAAAATCCTGTGGCCCACGGTTTTGTAACGTTTCGATGGCTTCGCGTAGCTCAAGGGCATTCCCCACTGCAACACCCAAGGGTTGATTCATATCCGAAAGATAGGCAACCGCTCTCCGACCAGTCTTGCGCGCAATGGCTACCATTAAGTGAGCTAATTGCTCGGCTTCAGCGAGGGTCTTCATGAACGCGCCAAGGCCCACCTTTACATCTAATACAATCGCTTGGGCGCCAGCCGCAATCTTCTTACTCATAATCGAGGAGGCAATCAGCGGTATCGATTGAACGGTACCAGTCACATCCCGCAGGGCATATAACTTTCCGTCGGCAGGAGCTAAATCGGCTGTTTGCCCACAAACAACCACTCCAACGTTCGCCAATTGAGCTAAAAACTGCTCTGTGGTCAAGTTTGCCTGAAAACCTCGAATCGATTCGAGTTTATCTAAGGTGCCCCCGCTAAAGCCCAATCCCCTGCCAGACATCTTTCCAACCGGTAAACCGCAAGCTGCCACCAGGGGCGCAACCACCAAAGTGGTCTTATCCCCCACCCCACCAGTCGAATGCTTATCCACTGCAATGGGCACTACCGATCGCAGGTCTAGCATTTCACCGGACCGCGCCATCGCCAACGTTAGCGCAGTCGTTTCTTCATCGGTCATGCCATTAAGCAGAACCGCCATTGCCCAAGCCGCGACTTGATAATCCGGAATATCTCCTTGGGTAAAACCTCGAATAAACCACTCAATTTCCTGAGCGGTAAGTTCTTGCCTATCCCGTTTCTTAATAATGATATCAACTGCTCTCAATGGATGCTCCTTACTAGAAACGATTTTGCCTGTGCCCAAATCTGATCGAACATCTGCTCGGTGAGACGTCCAGTTTGCGTGTTTTGGCGGCTGGGATGATAGGAAGCAAGGATCGTGATTGCAGGGAGTCCGCCTCGATAGCAACCACCATGCTGAAAAGCAGGTTTGGGAGATAGCCCGAAATATGTTACCACTTGTTCAAAAGCGATTCTTCCCAGCGCCACTACAACCCGCAAATTGTGAAGCAGCGCAATCTCGCGATGAAGATATGGAATGCAATTGCGCACCTCGCTTGGAGTGGGTTTATTCAATGGTGGCACGCAGCGACAGACAGCGCTGATATAAACATTCCTAAGCTGTAAACCATCGTCTCTATGGCTGGCATTTGGCTGATTGGAAAAACCAGCCTTATACAGCGCGCGGTAGAGAAAATCCCCGGAAGAATCACCAGTGAACATCCGGCCGGTTCGGTTCGCTCCATGTGCCCCGGGTGCTAAACCCACAATGAGCATCTCCGCCTGATAGTCCCCAAAACCCAACACAGGTTTCCCCCAATAAAGTTGCTCTCGAAATGCTTTTCGCTTGGTTGCAGCAACCTGCTCCCGCCAAGCAACCAGACGCTCGCATTTGCGGCATGCTAGGATTTCCTCTTCCAATTCCTTCCACGTTTCAAGGCTCATAGAATCAACATTGCATCACCGAAAGAATAGAACCGATAGCGTAGTTGAATTGCGGTTTGATAGAGGCTCAAGACCCATTCTCTACCTGCAAAAGCAGATACCAGCATTAACAAGGTAGAGCGCGGTAGATGAAAATTGGTAATCAACCCTTGCACAACTTTAAAGCTATAGCCTGGCAAGATATAGAGATCGGTCATGCCTGTATAAGGTTGCATACTCCCTTCGGGGCTATGCGTTGCAGCCGTTTCTAAAGCCCGTACACTGGTCGTGCCGACAGCAATGACCCGTCTTCCCATCTGACGCGTTTCCCGAATCAAGCGTACGGTTTCCTCGCTGACCTGACACCACTCTGTATGAATCCGATGCTGAGATGGGTCTTGCTCGGTGACCGGTGCAAAGGTGTCTAAACCGATGTGGAGAATTAATCGCCCAAATCGTACGCCCTTTTTTTGCAACGCCTCCATCAATTGGGGAGTAAAGTGCAGGCCGGCAGTAGGGGCAGCGACCGAACCATCCACTTTGGCAAACACGGTCTGATAACGCTCGGACACATTCTCGATCTTATGATGGATATATGGAGGCAAGGGAGTCTGGCCAAACTCATCGAGATGTGGCTCGATCGGTTGCTCGAATTGAATCACTCGCTCCGCACCTTGCAAAGACTCAACCACCCAAGCACGCAAGCCATCTCCAATCACCAATTCAATGCCTACTCGCACCTTTTTTCCCCCGACCAGGGCATGCCATCTTAAGGAATCTATTTTTTTTAGAAGCAGTACTTCTACTTGCCCACCGCTTACTGCTTTTTTGGCAAACAGACGCGCTGGAATGACGCGCGTCTCGTTTAGCACCAACAAATCCCCCGCTTCTAAATATCGACCGATCTCTCGAAAAACCGTATGTTCCACTTGACGCGAGTCGCGAAAAGCGACCATTAACCTGGCTGAGTCTCTTGGCTCAGCCGGGGTTTGAGCAATCAACTCTTGAGGTAGGTGATAGTCAAAATCATCAGTTCTCAAGGTTGTCACCGGTTTAGAAGCCTAACAACGAGATTAAGAATGATCGTGAGGAGAATAGACAACAAAATCGAGCTGGCAATCGGGATAAAACACGTGAAGTTATCACCCTGAATCCGCAAATCGCCTGGCAACCTCCCCAAAGGCAACTTCAGTCCAGCCAAGCCCAATCGGTTGGCTAGCAAAATGATCCCTCCGATCACAATCAGCACAACCCCAAAACCAATCAGCCATTTTGCCATTTGTGTCATCATCGTGCGATCTCACCTCCAAATGGAATTAAAACATTGTTGGTTGCGAGGGGGTTTCCTTTGGAAACGCACAACCCAAGTGTTCATAAGCGATCCGAGTGACGACGCGCCCTTGAGGTGTGCGCTCAATCATCCCTAATTGGAGTAAATACGGCTCAACGACATCCATAATGGTATCCGATTCCTCACTTAAGGAGGCTGCAATGGTACTCAGCCCAACTGGCCCACCGTTGTATTTTTCAATAATTGTTCGCAGGACCCGCCGATCAATATCATCTAAGCCTAAAGTATCAATTTCTAGCAGGTCTAAGGCTTGACAAGCAATTTCCCGGGTAATGACCCCATTGGCGCGCACGGTTGCAAAATCTCTCACCCGTCGCAATAAACGCAGCGCCACGCGCGGCGTGCCGCGACCACGTTGGGCAATCTCGCGCGTGCCACCTTCATCAATCTGCACTTTCAAAAGTTTGGCTGCGCGGGTGACAATTTCAACCATCGCTTGAACATCATAGTAATCCAATCGAAAAACCACTCCAAATCTCGCCCTTAACGGCGCAGTAACCAGCGCCAGACGGGTGGTCGCACCCACAACCGTAAAGCGAGGTAACTTTAGGCGAATCGAACGCGCCGAAGGCCCTTTTCCTACCACAAAATCAAGAGCAAAATCTTCCATCGCAGGATATAAAATTTCTTCGACCGCGCGGCCTAAACGATGGATTTCGTCGATAAAGAATACATCTCCTTCTTGAAGGTTGGTCAATATGGCTGCCAAATCCCCGGCTCGCTCAATGGCTGGTCCTGAAGTCACCTTGATATTCACTTTCATCTCATTGGCAATTACATGTGCGAGGGTAGTCTTCCCTAACCCCGGTGGCCCGTAAAATAAAACATGTTCAAGCGGATCTCCCCGCTTTAGAGAAGCCTCAATGAGGATACGCAAGTTTTCCTTTACACGTTCCTGCCCGATCACATCCGCCAAGCGTTGCGGACGCATCGTTAAGTCAAAACTATCTTCGTTTTTCAAGCTCGGATCAATCATCCGTTCAGAGTTCGCATTCATAGCAGCGATTATAACCCGTAATCCATTATAATAAACCTAGCAGACAACTGCTGATGATCTTTTTCTTTGGAGCCCAAAATGACTGTTCACGTTTCCCCCCATCCCCTGGTGGCGCATAAGCTGACCTTGTTACGGGATCATACGACCGATCATCGTACGTTTCGGGAGCTAGTCAAGGAAATTGCTACCTTGTTAACCTATGAAGCTACCCAAGATCTTCAGCTTCGACCACGGCCGGTTCAGACCCCGTTAGCGCGCACGAATGGTGCGGAGTTGAAAGAAAATGTCGGCTTGGTGCCAATTTTACGAGCTGGTTTAGGGATGGTTGATGGGGTTTGGGAGCTTTTGCCCTCAGCAGAGGTCTGGCATATTGGCTTATATCGCGATGAAAAAACGCTCAAACCGGTCGAGTATTACAACAAACTACCCGTCGAACCAACCGTGTCGGTTTGTCTCATTTTAGACCCTATGTTAGCTACCGGAGGATCGGCTGTTGCAACGGTAAGCATCTTAAAAAACTGGGGAGTTCGCAACATCAAGTTCATGGGCATCCTTGGCGCGCCGGAAGGAATCAAGTTCCTTCAGCAAAGCCATCCGGACGTCCCAATTTACCTTGCTGCCGTTGACGAGGGTTTGAATGATCAAGGCTTTATTCTTCCGGGTCTTGGAGACGCAGGCGACCGCCAATTTGGTACAGGTTAAGCCATGTTCAATGATTCTCTCTGAGAAATAAAAATGGATCGAGATAGTTGTTGATCACTTCTTGCTTTATTTTCATTCGGGCGATAAGATAGGAGCGGGACTCGGTTTGTGAGGCTTGCCATCGTAGGGCGCGAATCACATCCAAATTCGGCCAATGCGCTGGCCTTTTTGCCAATAGATCGGTATAACAAATGTCAAAGTGCAAATGGGAGCCACTCACGGCATTAGCTGCCAAGCCAATGGAACCAATAGGCTGACCTCTCTTCACACGTTGCCCGACGCGGACGAAAATCCGATTGTCAACATGACCATATCTCGAAAAGACCGCTTGTTTGCGCCGGTCGCCATTCGGCAAGGTTACTTTTGCTTCAGGGTGAGAGATCACGATCAGGTTACCCCAACTTCCAGCCCGTCCAGCAAAGGTCACCACTCCATCACCAATACTATAGATTTCCTTACCACGATCAGCTTCAGTGCCGCCAGGTAAGTTCAAGTCTGCACCGGTGTGATATCCATAGGTGTACCACGATAAAAAGGGATTGGCATCGTACCACTGCCCCACCCAGATGGGATACTTCCCAAACATCAACCTGCCCGTCGGGAAAGGAGCATTTCGTTCCTCTTGACTACCCACCGGAGCATCAAATCGCGAGACCTTACTTGGCGGAGAAAATAGAGGCACCCAACGAACCGGACCATACGCAGCAAGCGCCGGCGGGTCTTCGATGCTGAGGTCATATTGACGAACTTTACCGATTTCTCGTCCTAGAGATGGATCAAGGTAAAACTCACCCAGCGGATGCCAGACATCGGATAACTCAGACATATCCACCATGGCGTAGTTATATTCTTCTTGAACGCCAGAATCGTTATAATTTACCTTATAGGTGATCGTAAAAATGACCCGTTTAGACGTTGAAAACTTAGCCGGCACAAAAATTTCCACCCGATAAGGTCCAGCAGGGGCACCTGGTGGAAGATAGCGGTCTACCGTTACTTCCAAATTGGGATTGGTCGGACGACACAACACCTCGTAGGTTTGAGATAAGGCCGGGTCATAACACTTAAACCGTTTCCATTGGCTCTTTAAGAATTCGAGTTTTGCGCCATCCGTAACATGATATTGAATTACATAATTCTCATCTTCATGATTCAATACATAAAGGGGCTTTGTCATCCTAAAGTCTCCATCTAAACCCAAGCATGCTTTCGTTTCCACAAATCACTCAGAGAGCAATCTATCTGACCAACCAGAGGATACAAGTTTTATTCCAACAGAGGCAAGATGATCACCACCGAGCAAATCCATCGCTATCGCAGGGAAACTTTTCGATTAAGTCAACCCATCCAAAGCCTTGATGAAGCCATTCAATTTGTCAATACTCGTGGCTTTGTATTCTTATGGCCCATCCAGGAACTTTTGCTTCCCAGTTTGTGGGTAGCGGTAGCTGGAGATCGACCTGTACCCAATCAGCATGATGATCCTGCCCACATAACCTGGCGCTGGAAAGATGCCATGCTTAGTAAACAGGTATGGTATTACGCCAAAATTCTGCGCAAGAAAGCCACCATTCTATCCTTAGAACTCGCTCCCTATTTTTACGCCTTAACAGAAAACTATGGCGATATCGAAAACGACATCTTGATTCTCTACCGCCAAGGAAAGATAACCCAAGAAGCCAAAGCGGTTTACGAAGCTTTGCTCCATCACGGCCCGTTAGACACCATCCGTCTTCGCCAAGAAGCTCACCTGTCCTCACCCAATAGTGACGCTCGCTTCAACAAAGCCCTGACCGATCTGCAGGCAGACTTTAAGGTTGTCCCGGTTGGTGTAGCTGAAGCCGGAGCATGGAGATACGCGTTTGTTTATGACCTCACCGCAAGGAAATTCCCTTCCATTGTTGAACAAGCCTGCTGGATTAGCGAGGGCAAAGCCTATGCAAAAATCCTGCAGACCTACCTAACCTCCATTGGTGCAGGCACCTTACAGCATATCCGCAAACTCTTCTTATGGGAAAGTTCAACAATCCTTAAGACCCTAGAACGGCTGCTCGAGCAAAAACAGATTGTGGTTGAAACACTGCAAGGACAAGATGAAACGTGGTACTGTGTCACCCAGATTTTAGATAAATGACTATAGCAAAAACCATGAAATCTCGCTATACTACTAGAAGAAGGTTTGTATACCCAAGATCATCATGAAGGAGAAAATATGAGCGCGCCCGTGACCTATTCATCCGACTCAATCATCACCATTGAAAGACATATCCTTGAGGAACAAAAAAGTTATCCTGAAGCAACCGGCGTCTTGACTTCATTGCTATATGACATCGCTCTGGTGGGTAAATACATCGCTAGTCGCATCTCTAGAGCTGGATTGATGGACATTCTCGGCGCAACGGCTTCGATCAACGTCCAGGGAGAAGTCGTCATGCGGCTTGATGAGCTGGCTGATGAGACAATTATTCGCCTTAACCAACATACCGGCCGTCTAGCTGTGATGGCTTCTGAAGAGCATCCAGATATTATCCCGATTCCAGAACAATACCCAACTGGGAAATATGTCTTATTATTTGATCCCTTAGATGGGTCTTCAAACATTGACGTGAATGCCCCGGTCGGGACGATCTTCTCCATCTATCGCCGCATCTCCGAAGAGGGACCTGGAACCTTAGCCGACTGTCTCCAACCCGGCAAGAATATGGTAGCCGGTGGGTATATTTTGTTTGGGACAAGCACAATGTTAGTATATACCTCAGGAAACGGCACGCATGGCTTTACCTTGGATCCCATGCTCGGTGAATTTTTGCTTTCTCATCCGAATATCCAAATCCCTTCCAAGCCGAAATACTACAGCGTCAATCAAGGATATGACATCTATTGGAGTGAAGGGGTGCGCAAATTTACCGAATACCTGCAAGGCAAAGACGGGCAGATCAAACCGCTTTCAAGCCGTTATATCGGCTCCCTCGTTGGCGACTTTCACCGCACCCTGCTGACCGGTGGCATTTTTTATTACCCGGCAGATAAAAAAGACCCCAAACGGCCAACGGGTAAATTGCGTCTGTTGTACGAAGCTGCTCCGCTTGCTTTTGTCATGGCTCAAGCAGGTGGCTATGCCTCCGACGGACATCAGGATATTCTCGAAATCGTACCTCACGATCTTCATCAGCGAGTTCCTCTGTATATCGGCAATCGGGAATTGGTAGAAAAAGCCGAAGAGTTTATCCGCACCTACGATTCCTAGCCTTCATGGATTGATCAGCAAAGAGATCAACAACAAAGCAAGTCTAAGGTCTTAGCTCCATTATTCAAATGCGACGAAGCGATCAAAGCGAAATAAAAGCAAAAGCTTCGTCGCTTTATTTTCGGATACAATACATTTTATGACTCTACTGAAAAAAGCCTATTCACCACGAAGACACAAAGGTGCTAAGACTGTATAATAATAATGAAAACTTCGTGTCTTTGTGTCTTTGTGACTTTGTGCTCCCATACCCTTTTTGCAGTGGACTCATGTTATTCAAGATTTAAGCCGTATATTGCCTGTCAAAGGAGCAAAACATGCCTCCCTTTTCATCAAGATCGATAAAATTCTTCCTGATAGTGATCTTGTTCGTCGCTTCGCTTGCCTGCAATCTTATTACAGGCTTTTTCCAAAACTTCGAGCAAGTGAAATCAACGGTGGTGTCAATCGCCACCGATGCAAAAGGCGGTCAAGAAGCTATGGCGACGGCCTATGCCCTCGCCACTCAACTTGCCGGCAACCAGTTTGTGGAAACCGCAAAAGCCATAGCAACCGAGGTGGGCAAATCTGGGGCTGCTGAAACCCTGCAAGCTGTCATCACCGAGCAAGCGCCGGGCATAGAGGAGACCCTCCAGGCCTTTTTGACCCAAAATGTGCCAGAACTTGAAGGGACAGCCAAGGCTCTGCTCACCCAAGTTCCGTTGCCTTCAACCTCGCCTCCCGACGACATCCCTATTGTACAGGGAGACATACAAAATTTGCTCACCTCCAACAACACCCTCACCTATCAAGTTTCTATGCCTTTAGCCGACGTGGTAGCTTTTTATAAAACTGAAATGCCCAAGAAAGGTTGGAGCTTCCAACCAGCTACATCCAGTGAACTTGAGAACGCATCCGTCTTGAACTTCATCAAAGAGAATCGTTCAGCTTCGATCACCATTAGCCTAAATCCCATCAACCAAAAAACCATGGTGGTCATCGTCCTTCAAAATCCATAAGGAGGTAAAGAAAATGGCTCTTTCAGTTGCTGAAGCTATCCGAACAAAACGAGCAGTGCGTCAATTTGCCGATAAGCCTCTATCAAAGGATGAAATCTATGCAATCCTAAATGCCGGTCGAAGAGCCCAATCTTCCAAAAACACGCAACCGTGGCATTTTATCGCTATTCAGGAGCGTGAACGGCTAATTGCGCTTTCTAAGCTAGGAGATTGGGCCGGTCACCTTGCCAGCGCCGCCCTCGGTGTAGCCATCCTGACTCGCGATCCAGCCGAAAGGTTTTCCATCATGTTTGACGCAGGACAGGCGGCCGCCTACATGCAATTGGCTGCTTGGGAAATGGGAATTGGCTCTTGCTTGGCATCCATTTATCAACCTGAGGAAGCGAGGAAACTGCTTGAATTTCCAGCTGAATATCATTTGAGAATCGCCATTTCATTTGGCTACCCTCTTGACACCAATGTTTTAACCTCACCACCGCGTAAAGGAGGGCGGAAGCCTCTACAAGAAATTGTCCATTGGGAAAAATGGTAAACGAGGCAAACTACGGATGGGACTCAGAAGGTTGGATGGTTTTGCCCAAGAGTGACAAGATTTCTGAGGCGGCTTCTTCGATCGGCTTAAGGGAAACGTCCACCAAGGGCCAGTCCTTGCGGCGTTCAAAAATTTGATACGCATAAGCCAATTCTTGATGAATGTATTCTATATCAGCATATCTATGCGCAATCGTACCCATGCGCTCGATGCGTACTTTACGCAATTCTGCTAATCGCTGTGGATTAATCACCAACCCAACCACCCGATGTTTGGGCAATTGAAAGAGTTCCTTAGGTGGCTCTACCCCCAAAACGATCGGCACATTGGCTACCTTCCAGCCTCGATAAGCAAGGTAGAAACTCGTGGGCGTTTTGGATGTGCGCGAGACACCCACAAGCACAATGTCAGCATCATCCAATTCATGAGGATTCTTGCCATCGTCGTGTCGCACCGTATAGTCGATTGCCTCAATCCGTTCTAGATAGCCCCGATCAAAGGGAGTCATCCCACCTGGTATCCCTTTGGGTTTTATGGAAAACATCTCCGACAAACGCACCAATAATGGCCCCATTATATCGATAGTAGTTACATCCAGCAATCGTCCCTCAGTGACCATCAAATGTCTCAATTCCTCTGAGACAAGCGTATGGACAATAATCCCCTTATACTTGGCAGCTTCGGCGAGTATCTGATAAACCTGTTCTTTGGTGCGAATCTCGCCAATCCGAATCACCTCCACATCTTGAGCATCGAATTGAATCAAAGCCGACTTGACGACTCGTTCTGCAGTTGCTCCAGAGGCATCGGAAACGGTATAGATTCGATGCGTCATAGAAAATACTCCTTATTTACCAAGTGGGCAAACAAAGTCGAAAGGCGCTTCCAGCTCCAATCTTGCTCTCTACCTCGATTTGTCCTTGATGAAGTTCAATGATTTCCTTGACGATCGCCAGTCCTAAACCGGTGCCATGAATCTTGGATTGACGCACGGAACGCCCGCGATAAAACCGTTCAAAAATATGGGGTAAATCTTCTTCGCTAATGCCAATGCCGCTATCCCGAATTTCTAGGTAAATCCGCTCGCCATTTTGCCAACTGGTTACTTTTACCCACCCTGTTGGTGTGTATTGGATAGCATTTCCGATCAGGTTTTGAATTGCTCTCGATAGGTAATGGGCTTCCCCCCGTACAACGGCAGGAGCTGAAAGATCGGTTATCAACTCCAAGCCAACTTGTTGAGCCGCCGGGGTGTAAGCGGTTATCGCTTGCTCAACCAACAAATTCAAATCGACCGGTTCGAATTCAATCTTACGCGTTTTTCCTATCGCCAATCGCGAGAGATCCAAAATATCCTCAACCAGGCGGCGCAACAATTGGCTCTGATCTTTTAGCACCTGAATATATTCCGTCTTCTTATGCTCTGGTGCTATTTCGAGCAACTCAAGATACAGGCCGATATTTGTCGTCGGCGTGCGCAGTTCATGCGATACATCCGCAACAAAGATGTCTTTGAGTCGTTCCAATTCTTTCCGATAGGTAATATCCCGCTGGGTAGCGACATAATTAATGAGTTGACCGTTTTGATCGCGTACAGGAGCAATCGTAAGAAGGATATCGTAGGGTTCACCATTTTTTCGTTGGTGAAGAAGTTCACCACTCCACACATCGCCTTTTAGCAGTGCAGCTTGGATCGCTTCAATTGTAGAGACTGGATTATAGAGACCCAGCCAGTCGAAGTAATTCTGATGGATCAGCTCATGTTCTTCGTAGGAGGTTTGCACTTCCATCGCATGATTGATCAACTCGATCGAACCATTCAAGTCTGTCACCACCACCCCATCCCCCACACTTGCCAAAATCGCTTCCACCCGTTTCTTAGCTTCAAAAAGTTCCTTTGTCCGTTCTTGAACACGCAGTTCCAATTCGCTGGCATATTGCTGTAATTGATTCAGCAAGTGGATATTTTCAATCACCGGACCGAGGTTTCGGGAAACCACGCGTAAGATATCCATATCTTCAGCACTAAAGACATCACCCCCATATTTTGGTCCCAAAGCCAGTAATCCTTTGACAGTTTGATGGCTAATAATCGGCACCCATAAATGAGCTTGAGCACTACCTAACAATTGAAATTCTTCGGGTGAGAGTTTCGCTTGTGCAAGGGCATGGGCTATGGTTCTTCTCTCTTCCTCCCCCACTTTCAAAAGGAATTCAAGGCTGCTTCGGGGCAAAACCGTTGTATCCCCTACTTCAGGATTCTCCTGTAAAACTGCGCCTTCTGGAGCAACCGCTACCACTGAGAAATCGCCATGAATGTCGGTCAAGAAAATACAGGCATCAGCAATGCGTAAGGTTTTGACTAACCGCTTGCTGACCTCCTTAGCTAATGCATTCAGATCATTGATATGTTCCAATCCAGAGGTGATTTGCAATACCGCTGAGCGGTAATCATACCAGCCTCCATAAAACAAGGTATCCACCAAGCGCTGAGTGTAGCGTGAAATGGGTAAAACGCTGGTTGCCAGCAATAAGATGATTAAGGTATTGAGGGCAGGATCAAAAAGCAACTGTTTGGGCAGGAATCGATCGAAAATTGAAAAAATGCCTAAGTAGATGCCCACCAAAGTAAAAAATACAATCAATACTGTCACCCCTCGATTGATGTGCCGTTCGATTTCAATTAATCGATAACGGAAGACCGCATATCCGTAAACCAGCGGTAAAGCTGATAAAAAGATAAAGATAACGGGTGTAGCTAGTAAAGTGCGATTGAGCAAGACTTCTGGTAATAAATAGGTGGTAATGAGTGGCAAAGCTGCAAGCAATCCCCCCAATAATACGAGGCGAATCTTGGCACGGGCACTACTGCTGGTTGTGTGTTGGTAGTTATAGTGAAGCAAAATGACACAGATCAATAAGTTGAAAGCTAAGAACAACCGCGAGAGTGGCATCAGAAATGAGAGCAAAGGATGGTCTTGGAGGTTAGCTGTTCCCCAGAGTAGATGCATTATTCCCCCCAGAAAACCGATCAAGTACAAAAGCAGTAAAACTCCTCGACGCTGAAATTGTTTTTTCTCTTGAGGAAAATGTAAGTGAAAATGCACCGAGATCGGGCCGACGATCCACCAGAGAAAATAATACAGATCAAGCACAATCGAGGGTGCCAAACCAGAGGCTTGTCCAGCCGTGAGCAATAAGCCTGAAGCTAAAAAGAACCAGAAAAACAAACGCGTTGTTGGAGAGCGCGGTGCATAAGCTTCAACTGCCAGCGCCACAAACAAAAATACCGCAGCCACAAACAAAGGGGTTAACCTTCGAAGCAATTCAGAGGGAGGCGGAGCAGTCAGCACAACAGGCACAACCACCTTTGCCTCCCCCCTTTGCACAAGGAAATCAACAGTATCCCCAACATGTTTTCCCCCATACCAAGCTGACGCGTCAGACAATGGCTCACCATCGATCTCCAAGAGAATATCCCCTACCTCAAAAGACGGAGGCCCTTTGCTTACTGCAACTGCAAGAATTTGATGAGAAGCTGATAAGCCTCGGATGCCATCATCTGGGTACTTGCTGACCAGAATGGCCACCCAGACGATCACACTAAAAGCGAAAAGCCCGACCAAAAAAGGAAAGCTAAGACGAAGTCTAGGGGAGGGCTGAAAGGGGATTGATTGCATAGGGTTTAGTTTACTACGTTATCAGAAGAGGTGCAACTTGAATGTCCAAGCGTCCAAACATCGATGTTGACTGCAGGCTCGAAAATACCTTAATTCTCCCCCACCAAGCGATTCAGGACACAGATAAGGGTTGCTTGTGCAATTGGTTGCAATCGATTGTTGTGTAAGTGTTTTCGTGCCAACTCAGCTTCCTGAGTCAGCATTGTCATGATGTATAAGGCAGCTCCGGTTTGATTGACCCACGCCACATAGCTTTGCCACTCCTCAGGCCGTTCGGCAAGGTTGTCGATTACCCTACGGAAGGCAAGTTTCTGGTCGTCTGGTAGAACCTCAAGGGTATAAACTGTCGGCAAATTTTTATACCAGTTTAATGAGCGAGACAACGGGCTCTCACCCGCTTGTAGCCGGTGCCAATCTTCTAAATCGTCCAAAATTTGTAAAATCGACCCCACATGGGAACCAAAGTTCGCTAAATTCTTAACACAGCCTAGATCATCGGTTGCCATCCTCGCTCCTGCGTAGCAAGCCAAAGAAAAAAACGCACCCGATTTTTTTCGTAACATCTCGAGATAACTGGACAACGAAAATTCTTGGGTGGATAAGTCCTGTTGTTGTCCCTCGCACATTTCCAACAGTCGCTCTTGAAAGCTCTTCAAGACGCTCGCAACGCGCCTCTTGTCATAATCCTGATCGAGCAATGCCGTCAGAAGGGCATTTGCGATGAAAAAATAGCTTGAAGCTAGGTTTAACCATTCAGAAAAAGAATAAGGCGTATTGGCTAGGTCAACCCGCTGATCAAAATCTTGAACGCTATCCATCAAGTCGGCAGCAAGATAAAACAAGTACCACGCTGCGCTGATCTCAGGCGGGAAATGATCGCTTCCCCCACAAGCTTGATAGGACAAACGGGGAAAAAGCAAGGTCAAATTACTATTCGAGAAAGATTGAGGACGCGGCGAAAGGCGCGACAAACTTTTCCATATCACCTCCTTAAATGGAGGCGATATGGAAAAGTTCGCAAAATAAGATTGAATAGTACGAAAAACTAAGTCTAACTCTCGGTTGACAAGCGACTCAAGCTCGTCTATCGCCATCCGAGATACATTGAAGCCACTTCCTGCATTGAGATGAGGTTGCCATCCGCTCGAGTGGATCGTCGCAAGCCATGCGTGAGGAAGGCCTTCTCTTCGTAACTCAGTTGAATCCCTTTCTCCGCTAAGGCGCCTTCAGGGTCTGTCTGCAGACGCGCAGCAAACTCTGAATCGGTAGAAAGTTGGTAGACGACTTGGGCGAGTGTCATTTTACCTTTCTCCTTGAATAAAGATATAATATGGTTTGAAATAACAATTTCTATTTACCATAAATTGGAGTAAAAGTCAAGTATTTTCCCTAAATATAGGGCAAGAAGCATCTACAACCCCAATATATTGGGGGTATAAACAAAATATTTTGCAAACACAGAATTAGGAGCAAGGATATGTCTCTCGAACGAGTTGTAACCATTGACCTCAATTTTTTTGGTTTTCCAGGTGCCATTGCCTCTTACCTCGTGCACCTCCCTCATCAAGCCGTCCTGATTGAACCGGGACCCGCAACCACCATTCCCACCCTCAAGCAGACTTTGGCAGATTTGGACCTTACGCCATCTGACATCCGCGATGTGTTTATTACGCATATTCATCTGGATCACGCCGGAGCAGCGGGGTGGTTGGCAGAGCAGGGCGCAACCATCCACGTTCATCCCAAAGGTGCCCCGCATCTGATCAATCCAGAAAAATTACTGCAAAGTGCCAGCCGGATCTACGGGGAATTTATGGATACCCTATGGGGCGAATTCAAGCCGGTGTCCGAGAGCAACATTCACATCCCCCAAGACAACGAGAGGGTATCGATTGATGGCTTTTCTTTTCAAGTTCTAGACACTCCGGGACATTCCAATCACCATTACTCGATCCTCTTTGAAGGGGTTCTCTTTTCCGGAGATATTGGGGGAATTCGAGTAGGGAACACTCCTCACATCGAGCTTCCAACTCCACCGCCAGAGTTCAACCCCCAAACGTGGCGGGCTAGCCTTTTGCGCCTGCAGGAATTGGAACTGCGAGCCATTGCGCCGACCCACTTTGGCATCTATACCGATGTTCAATATCATCTTGACCATCTATTAAGACAATTGGATCAGCTCGAAGAGTGGTTGGAGACTCAAATGTCATCTAACCCCTCAATTGAGGAACTAAGTGAGGCTTTAGGGCAGTGGCTTAACGCTCAGGGAAGAAGCCAACTGCCCCAATCTTATCAACCGTACTTTACCTACCTAAACCCAACTTGGATGAGCGCCGCCGGCATTTACCGCTATTGGCATAAAGTCCGTCAAGCCTGAAAGATTCGATTAAGCTCGTCCAAAGTCTCCCGTTTCGGTCGTATCTGATCCTCACGCAGCCGATTCAGGGGCGTGTCGGTCAGTTGGTAGATATCCCACATGGACGGTTGATCGGGATCAATGTAGATCAAGCCAGTAATTAAGCAGTTGCAACGGTTAGCTTCCTCTAGTACTTTCATCGCAGCTTCTCGATCGGTTGGGTCGTAATCTCTACCTAACTTCCGTAAAACGATAACAGAACCATCATGCAACTCAACTTCCCTTGTTTCGCCCTCATCGTATTCGAGCAGAATTTCTTCTGCGCGTGGCACATAAGATAACTCATGTAAGGCTGTTTCGTGATTCTTTCCCCATGCGTAAGAATGGGTTGCAGTGTCAACGTTGTTAAACGTCACACACGGCGAAATGATGTCCAACACCGCAACGCCATTGTGGTTTAGTGCAGCTTTGATTAATTCCTTAACCTGTTTCGGATCGCCCGCAAATGAACGAGCCACAAAGGTAGCATGCCCTACCAGTGCCTCCCAAGCGATATCGATAGGCATATAGGGGTTGATACCATGGGATTTTAGCTCTAAACCTTGATCAGCAGTGGCCGAAAATTGGCCCTTGGTTAAGCCATAAACCCCATTGTTCTCTACAATATAGACCAATCGCATATTGCGACGCAATAAGTGTTTGAACTGCCCCATACCAATACTAGCCGTATCTCCATCGCCACTAACGCCAATCCCACGCAGCGTATGGTCAGCAAAAAGCGCTCCAGTTGCCAACGAAGGCATTCGCCCATGCAAGCCGTTAAAACCGAACGAACGATTGAGAAAATAAAATGGACTCTTGCTGGAACAACCAATGCCACTAAACTTAACAATCTCTTCCGGTAGTAAATTAAGCTCGTAGCAAGCAGCAATAATCTGGCTTGAGATCGAATTGTGACCACATCCCTGGCACAAGGTCGAAGGATTCCCCCGATAATCGGCTTTGGTTAAACCGATAGCGTTTACAACAACTCGGACATCTGTCGGAGAGGTATGCTCACTCATCTTGTTTCTCCTTAAGAAGGATAAAATCGTAGATCTGTTTTGCCGTCAATGGTAACCCATCGGTATAAGCATAGGAAATCATCTTCGGCGCTAATTCTGGAAAATGCATTCGTAATAACTGATGCAACTGTCCGTCACGATTCATCTCAATAATATAGTTCCGTTCATATTGAGAACAAATTTCTTTTACGGTATCCGTAAACGGGTAAGAACGAATGCGAGTAAAATCACTCGCAATGCCTTCATCGTGCAAGAGTGCGCGTGCTTCGCGGATCGCTGGCTCAGTCGAACCAAAGCTGACCAAATTAATTTGTGCATTGGGCATTTCTTCTACGATCGGTTGAGGTAGCGATGGCTTGAGGGTCTCAAACTTCTTTTTCAACCGATTGAGCAAGGCATGCCAGTCTTCGGGAGCTTCCGAGTAATTGGCGTATTCATCATGTCCGGTTCCTCGAGTGAAATAAGCTGCTTTAGGATGTCGATTCCCAATCA
Organism: Anaerolineae bacterium; assembly: GCA_003130835.1. GTDB lineage: Bacteria > Chloroflexota > Anaerolineae > Anaerolineales > UBA4823 > NAK19. The sequence goes on from QEXX01000088.1 coordinate 53,315, forward strand.
CAGTTCGATAGGGGACACCATCTCCATCGACATCCAAGTACCGCGCCCATTTTCCATTTAGCCGCTCTAAATCTTCCTCCCACAATACTTTTCCTCGCTGCATAGGGCGGTCCGGATACTCAAAGGGTTTTCCCATCCATTGATTCATGCCAAAATCCAAATCGGATAACACGATCACCGGCGTTTGATATTGCTCGGCTAGGTCAAAGGCTTTCCAAGCAAACTCAAAGCATTCGTTTACTGAACCCGGCATGAGAATAATATTCTGAGTATCACCATGGCCCATAAACGCTACAAAGGTCAGATCACCTTGTGAAGTGCGGGTCGGCAAGCCGGTGCTGGGTCCAACCCGCTGAATGTCCCAAACCACGACTGGAACCTCAGCAAAATAACCCAAACCGAGGTACTCTGTCATTAAGCTCAAGCCCGGTCCAGAAGTTGAACTCATTGCCCGTAACCCACCCCATCCGGCACCAATTGCCATTCCAATGGCAGCCAGTTCATCTTCGGCTTGTACCACCACATACGTATTTTTGCCCGTCTCAGGGTCTTTTCGTAATTTCGGTAAATATGTTTGTAGACTCTCAGCTAAACTGGTCGCCGGCGTGATCGGATACCAAGAGACAAATTGAACGCCACCGTAAATGGCGCCTAAAGCGGCTGCAGTGTTTCCATCGGTAAGGATCAAACCGGCCGTGGCATTCATTGGCTCCAAGAAATACGGGTCTTTCTTTTCCAGGTTCTCTTTCGCCCACTGCGCCGCCAAAGAAACCACACCAAAGTTAATCTCCACCGGTTTAGCCTTGCCCTTAAAGTGAAACTCGAGCGCTTGACGGATTTTGTCTAAATCAATCCCGATCATTTGGGCTAAGATACCCACATAAACCATATTTGCCACATAATCTTTTAAGTAAGCTGGGATGTCCACCTGTCGAATGAGTTGCTTCACCGGCATGGGATACGTCACAATGTCCTCGCGCGTGATCGGTAAGCGAATATCGTCGGCATAAAAGAAAGCCCCACCCGGCTTTAACGAGGCTAAATCTTGGGTGAAAGTTGCCGGATTCATCGAAATCAAAAGATCCGCCTCGCGTTTGCGCGCCACAAATCCATGTTTGTTGACTCGAATGGTGTACCAGGTAGGTAATCCTTGAATATTTGAGGGAAAGATGTTTTTCCCTGAAACCGGAATTCCCATCTTGAAGATGGCACGTAAAATCGCAGCATTAGAAGTCTGCGAACCAGAGCCATTCACAGTAGCGACCGTAATCGAGAAATCATTGATGATTTTCGTCCCTGTCTCTATTTGCTCATCCGTAAGAATCTTTGTTTTCATCAAAAACTCCTTAAGTCACTGATCTCTATTCGAAATCGGTAAAGTAGAAAGGTAATCTTTGTAAAGCTTGTCCTAATCGGGTTCCATACCAAAAGATTAGCTTTCCATCAATTTGCTTGATTGCATTTCTTTCCACAGCGGTTACACCACAGAATTTCTGCTTCAGATCTTGCACATTGATGCGATCAAAAGGGTAAGGTTCTGAAGGTAACAGGATTAAGTTCGGATTGGCGTGGATAATTGTCTCGGTGCAAATCTTATCATAACGGGTATCCCTAATCCCTATTTTTTGGTGCTCCGAGAACGCTGGTTGATTCTCTTCCTCAAAGTCATGTCTCCCAAAACAATTTTTGGCGCCAAAAAGGGATAACAAGTTGGCTGCGTAAGTTCGATCGTCAAATACCATCCAGACATCCTGACCCTGATTGACCTCATACCAAATCGGGCAGAAATAGCGGATATCGGGGGAATACTCCTGCCAACTCGAACGCACATATTCCAACAATTGCTCAATTGAGCGCACCTTGAGAAAGGCTTGCTTCGAGCGGAAACCTTCGGAGAGTTGATAAAGAAACCAAATTGTCTCATCAACCGTTGTTGGAAAAACAATCCAAACCGGAATCCCTCTCTTTACAAGTTGAAACAAATCGAGAGGAGAATTTTCTTCCAACCCCGCAATAATAAGATCCGGAGCTAAACGAACTATCCTCTCAATATCGATTGTCGCCGGTCCGCCAACCCGCTCAATCCGCCTCTCCCCCATTGGTTCGGGGCAATAAGAGGTGATTCCGAGCAGTGCATCCCCAAAACCAAGTTCAATGATGCTTTCTGTAATGGAAGGCACAAGGGAGACGATTTTCTGCGGGATATAGCTTACCGGCCAGGTAAAGCATTGCTCCAAAGCGGCCGCCATGCCCTCTAGTTGTTTGGTTGAGGCGATCCCTTGACCTTGTCCACCCATTGTCTATCCCAATCTGATGCGACGAAAGGCTTCTTCGTAACGTGGCTGCTCTTCAGTAGTATCCTTTGCGAATCGTTTTTTCATCCGCTCCCTTAGAGCTGCTTCGTCTGCAATTTGACTCCTGTGGAACAAGATAGCTTGGATCTTCCGTTCCCATAGAGATGTAACATCTAGGATCACATTCGGCTCTACCGCTAAACTTACCCAGACCTCCCGCACAATATGGGGCTCAAGGCCCTCTTCTAGCAGTTCTGGGAAGTATAGATGATCACGGGCAGCCGGGAAAATAGCATCCACACACGCTTGGCCTGCAGCACGGTGATCGGGATGATTAATGCGCTCATCTCCAACAAAGAGCAATTGGGGGTCACAGGTGACAACCACATCCGGCTGTTCCTGGCGAATGACACGCGTAATGGCTTTGCGCAGTTGTAAGTCAGGCACCAGATAGCCATCCGGAAAATCCAAAAAACGCACCTGCTGAACTCCTAAATGAGATGCAGCCTGCATTTGCTCTTGATGACGAATACCACACAATTGCTCCCCGCTTATCTGTCGATCATGGGTGCCTTTATCCCCACAGGTCAATAGACAATACGAAACCTGATGTCCAGCATCTGTCCAGCGAGCAATCGTAGCACCACAGAAAAACTCCGGGTCATCGGGATGGGCTAAAATCACTAAAATTCGTTGGACGGTTTCCCAACCTTCTGGTTGAAGAATCTTAACCATCGCTTTCATGGATCCTTCTTGATGGGTCTTCACTTCCCACAAGCGCACCCCCCGTTTCCATTGGACTGACAGGGCGATTGGGCTTTCGCCTTCAATGCTTGCAATTCTTCCCAAGGTTCAAGTTGGTTAACCGGAAATTCTTTCTGGATTCCACTTGGAAACTCAACCACAACGCTTAGTTTCAACGGGTACACATCGACAACTTTTCCCTCACCCTGCGGGGTGACCACCTGTTTGCCGCGTTTTGGTAATTGTTTGCGTGCCTCAACGTATTGCTCATATTCATAGACCAAGCAGCAACGCAACCGTCCACACATGCCGGTAATCTCTGTGGGGGTGAGCGAAATCCCCTGTTCTTTTGCCATTTTGATCGAGATCGGGCTGAACTCGGTCAGAAATTGTGAACAGCAACGATTTTCTAAGCCACAAGCCCCAAGTCCCCCCATCAACTTGGCGACATCGCGTGGACCAATCAGTCGCCACTCGATATTGACCTTCGGATACATCTTCTGAATGGCATTCCGCAATCGCTTCAAGTCAACTTTTCCCTCCATCTCACTACTGTATAAGATAGAGACCTTCTCACCATCAAAGCTGAATTCAGCCGCAACAATTTTCAAGCCGTGATAGCCGAGTTCCTTTGCTTTCTCACGGCAGTTCACGACGATTTCCATTTCTTTTTTCTGATAAATCTGGCGTAAAACCAGATCGCGTGGGGTTGCTTTTCGTTGGATGGTCTTCCAAGTCCCTTCTGGTGGAGGAGGTGGATCCGATATAAACGCTATGACCTGTCCCACCTGTCTCCCTCGACTGGTCTCCACGACAGCAAAGTCACCAATCTGGATATCGGGACAGGTACTGGCATTAAAGTGGTAAATTTTGCCTGCTTTTTGAAATCGAACACCAACAATTAGAGGTTTCGTCAGGACATCCATACCGCTATATTCCTAAGCCTTTAGCGCCGACCCAGTTAGGGCCGCAACGCTGAGCTTGGCTGCGATCTCCTCGCTAATTTGAATTAATGCCTTGGCAACTTGTGAATCGGGCCGGGAAATAACCACCGGCACACCATTGTCACCGCTGATACGCACTTCTGGGTCAATAGGCACAGAGCCAATAAATGGAACGCCTGCTTGATCGGCTAACACTTTTCCACCCCCTGCTCCAAAAATGTCCATCTTCTGACCATCTGGAAGCTCCAGGTAACTCATATTTTCAATCACGCCTAAGACCGGAACTTCCAATTGGCGGAACATTTCAATGCCCCGCCGTGCATCATCTAAGGAGACTTGCTGTGGCAGGGTTACAATGACACCCCCGCTGAGCGGCAAGGATTGCGATAAACTTAAGGCGGCATCGCCTGTACCAGGCGGTAAATCAACCACCAAATAGTCAAGCTCGCCCCAATCGACATCACTCAAGAATTGACGAATTGCGGAATGCAACATTGGGCCGCGCCAGATGAGGGGTTGATCAGCACGCACTAAAAATCCAATCGACATCAACTTGACCTGATAGGCTGCTGCGGGTAGGATTTTGTTTCCCTTTTGAGGCGGCAAGCGATTGACCCCCATCATGGTTGGGATGTTCGGGCCGTAAATATCTGCATCCAATAAGCCCACCCGAGCCCCTCGCTGAGCTAAGCAGACTGCTAGGTTCACTGCTATGGTGCTCTTTCCTACGCCTCCCTTTCCGGAACCCACTGCAATAGCATTCCGAATCGGCAATTCAATTAGAGACCTAACCCGACCATCACTTGGTACATTGGAGGTCATCTCAATTTTGACCTCTTGGACACCCTTTAGAGCTAAGACAGCTTGACGAGCTTCTTCTTCGATTTTACCGCGCAACGGACAGGCCGGTGTCGTCAGTTCAATCTTAAAGCTCACCCGCTTACCATCAATTTGGATATCCTTGATCATATTCAAACTAACCAAGTCACGATGCAACTCGGGTTCTTGCACATGACTGAGTGCTTCTAAAACTGCTTCTTTTGTAATCCTTTGCTCAACCATATCTGATTTCCTTTTTTTTGATTCATTCCGAACACTTATTGTCCAAACCGATTAGATGAGGATAGTATTGAACGCTGTACTCTTTCTTTGTTTAGGATCATGATTCCTCTGTTTCTGATGGCATGAGCTGACTTGCCGCTAACTCATCCAAAGCCATCTGATAGAGGGCAATCAATTCTTCATCACTGCCTCGAAACTTGCGGATCGTTTGTTTCGAGCATTGTTCACAGCCTTGATGCGCTCGCCAAGTATCACTATGGCAAGTCATACAATTGGCTAAGCGTGCCATAAACAACACAAATGCCCTGCGTTCCCGATCACCGACCGGTTTATTCGAGATTTGCTCGATAAACTGTTGCCACTTCTCACCGCGTTGGGTCGCCAAGCATGGTATTAAACGCGGTGGAAACAACAACTCCGTATGCATGGATGTGTTGATTCAAACGCCTTAACTCTCGGCAGAAGCTGTTTTCTTAGCTGCCTTTGCCGCTTCCGCTTCAGCACGCAGCGCTTCTTCTCGTTGATAATTGGTCGGACGGATTGAAGCATAATAGGAGAGCGGCTTACTCAGTTTTTCTTTATTATAAATGTTATGCGTATGTCGGTCGTAAACCGACAATTCGTAGTCATGATCCATCTTGATCGCATCAAAGGGGCAATACTCAGCGCAATAGCCGCAGTTCATGCATATATCTACATCGATATAAAATTCCTGCGGCTCAGGCACCGGACGTCCTGTCTTCGGATCGGTCGTTCGCACAATCCAAATACATTGGGGCGGACAAACCTTTGCGCAGATGCCACACGACGTACAACGGTGAAAAATGCTTCCATCTTCGTTTTCTTCGTAAACCAAGAATGGGATAAAGCGAAATTCCTCAGGGACAGGAACCTTTTCCTCCGGATATTGGATCGTGAACACGCCACTGGCTTCTTTGCTCATGCGATGGCGAATTCCATCTTCAGTATAATACCGCTTACCTAACCACTTGATGTCATCGATATAGGTACCGATAAACCTGCGGAGCGTTACTCCAAGACCTTTGAGAATGCCTAATCCATCCATGACACTACTCCACTCCCATCATTAGCGATCTAATTCACCTAAAACGATATCAATCGAACCCAATATGGCAACCGCATCGGCAACTTTGTTGCCTTTCGCCATGGTTTCCAATGCCGTGATGTTGACAAAAGATGGTGCACGAACATGATATCGCCACGGATTAGGTTTTCCATTGGAAACCACATAATACCCCAACTCTCCTTTCGGAGCTTCTACCCGACCATAGGCTTCGCCCGGAGGAACTCGCACCTGGTACTGCGGTTTGCCGGCCTGAATTGGACCTTCTGGGAGATCACGAATGGCTTGTTGGAGAATGCGGATGCTTTGGCGGATTTCATCCATGCGCACGAGATAACGGTCGTACACATCGCCATGGTAGCGCACTGCTACGTCGAACTCAAACCGATCGTAAATGCTATAGGGATCCGCGCGACGGATATCATACGGCACACCAGAAGCTCTTAGCAAAGGACCGCTTGCAGAATAGGCAATTGCTTGCTCAGGGGTCAAGACACCCACCCCCTCACAGCGAGCGCGGATAATTTCATTATTTGTCAGGTACAAATCGAGCTCATCAATCCGCCGTGGCAACCTCTCGTACACAAGGTCACGCATTTTCTCATAGACGCCTTCTGGCAAATCCCGTGCAACCCCTCCAAAACGGAAGTAATTACACATCATCCGTGAACCAGCTACCGCCTCGAAGATGTCCAAGATTAATTCTCGCTCCTCAATGGCGTATAACATCGGGGTAAAGTAAGCCCCCAAATCGTTGAGCAGTGATCCAATGGCGAAGAGGTGATTGCTGATCCGAGTGAATTCCGCCATAATCACCCGCAAGTATTCAGCTCTCTCTGGGGGTTTGATGCCCATCAATTTTTCGACCGCTATAGCATAACCGAAATTGTTGCTCATTGAGGACAGATAGTCCAAGCGGTCTGTAAAGGGCATGTTCATTAGGTAGGTATTCCGCTCGCCAATCTTTTCATGGTTGCGATGTAGATACCCCATGACCGGCTTCAACGCTCGAATCGTCTCGCCCTCCAGCAAAACCACCATACGGAATACCCCATGCGTCGAGGGATGTTGAGGGCCCAAATTGACAATCAGAGTATCCGTCTTGAGCGAAGAATCCGAAAGGCTAGATTGGATTTTGGTCAAACTAGCATAGAGAGAGGAATCGTTATCGGGAATCCATTTATCTGGGTCAAAATCGGCGGGATAATCGACGTTTTTATGAAATGGATTTTTATCCTCGATCCGGTAGACATGTCCATCTGGCCAGCGGCTCTTAAAGGGTTTTGCGTCCTCCTCATAATAAGGTTCACGCCAATCCTTGCGTAACGGGTGGCCTGCAAATCCTTCCCACATCAAGATGCGCCGCAAGTCCGGATGGCCTTCGTAGCGAATGCCCAATAAATCCCACGCTTCTCTCTCTTGGAACTCTGCGCCCGGATAGAGCGAGACCAGAGACGGAACAACTGCTTGATCACGGGGCGTTTGCACCTTTAGAACCAGCGCAGGTCCGCCAATCGTGCGGTAAAAGTGATAGACCGATTCCATCAAGCCATCTGGAAGATAATCTACGCCTGTCACCGAAGAGAGGTAGTCATATCCCATCTCATCACGCACGGTCTTGGCAACATCGAGTAACGCCTCTGCCTTGACGATATATCCCTCATACCCCTTGCGTTCATCTCGCTTTACGGATTCAGGAAATCTTTCGGTTAAGTCCATCTCTGTCAACACTACTTGTTCGGTCATTTTCCCTTTCTCCATCTTATGCAGGATTTACCCCTTCTTGCGCCGTAGCTTCGGCTTGACCTTCCATCGATTTTTTCTGAGAGTACTCGCGGATTAATTCATACTCCCGCGGGTCCATAATATCCGGGCCTAAAACAGGCACCGGAATCACTTCTGAGACCCCTTTCTTATACCAGCGCGCCTCCCGTAACGTTTGATTGTCGATCTTCTTTTGAAGTGTAATCAATCCATGCAGCAGAGCCTGCGGTGTCGGAGGACAACCTGGAATGTACACATCAACAGGAATATAGTTGTCGATTCCAGAGACAACATTGTAGCCTTCCTTGAAAGGCCCTCCTCCAGAAGCACAGGCGCCCATGGCAACCACATATTTGGGTTCGGGCATCTGGTTATATAACCGGACGATCTGCGGAACCATCTTCTTGGTCACTGTGCCGGATACCAGCAGTAGATCTGCTTGGCGTGGACTCGGCCGCATCACTTCCATCCCGAAACGAGCAAAATCAAAGCGGCTGGCAGCCGTGCAGATCATTTCAATCGCGCAGCAAGCTAAACCAAACATCATCGGCCAGATAGAAGACCGCCGACTCCAGTTGTAGATGCGGTCAATAGTTGTCACAGCAACTTGATTTTTAATCTCCGGGGGTATTTCGTAACCGGGCTTATTGAGTTCAGTGTCTGTCATGGATTGACCTCCTCATACCAAGTATTGAAGATTTGGAGCAAAATATCATCGTTGACAATCGAAGGATCATCGTCAAACTCTGCCAATGCTAAAATCCACTCGCACAAAGTTCCCAAAGAAAGACTCTCAAAATTTACAGAAGGATGGCTTCGTTTCAAACATTGCACGATCCCAAAGGTATCATCCCAGTTCAATCTTTCTTCTACAGCCATTAGCGCCATTATAATCGGGTCATAGGATTTGGTCAAGCTAGAATATAGCAAATATATATTTGCGTTAATGACCTGGTTGAGATATAATACGAACGATGGCGCCAACACGCACGAAAATTCTTGCTTTCTTAGAAAAACGAGGGTCTGCTTCCGCAATAGAATTGAGCCATGCCCTGCAATTGACCCCTGCCAACATCCGTCATCACCTACGGGTCTTGCAAAAAGAAGGGGTGGTCATTGCCATCCGTGTCGATCGTACCCACGAACGCGGTCGCCCTGCCTATTTATTTGCCCTTCGTGAACAACAAAAAGCTCACAACCTTGACCGTTTGTGTGGTGCATTCCTGCAACACTTGCGCGCCGCAGCCTCGCCGCATGAAAAAGACTCCGTGCTTCGTTCCATTGCCCAACAAATGGCGGCGATGAAACCAACTTCTCCCGCGCTGAACCTCACCCAAAGATTAATGGCTACCATGAAAACCCTAAACGAGATGTCTTACAAAGCAAGTTGGGAAGCACACCGCGAGTCTCCAACCATTAAGTTTGCTCATTGCCCTTATGCATCCATCATAGATTCTTTTCCAGAACTCTGTCAAATCGATCAATATCTCCTAGAAGCTCTGATGCAATGCTCAATCGAAACTGTATCCACACAAGAGAGCACCCCGACAGGGGAGTTTATCTGTCGTTTTCGCTTACGGCAGCCCAAACCATCGTAATCAGACCCGACTTCTTCTGATAAAAACCACCTTCAAGCCCTTTTTTACGGCTGATTGATTGCCAACCAACTAGAATGAATCCCTGACCACTTTCTTTGGTAGAATCTAGCCAAACTTTTTCCCAACCCAACCACTGGACTGATTCAATATCGAATGGGATTTACCGCCATGAAACAAACGCAAAAACGGAAGCGAATGCCATTCCAGGCCGATCTTGGGCAGATAAAAAGGTTATTGTATTTCCCCATCACCCTGCTGATGCTAGCCGCCTGTGCCTCCTCTGCCAATTTACCGAATCAGGTGATCGAAGCTTATTATCAAGCCCTAACCCTGAAAGACTTAAACACCATGATCTCTCTAGCTTGCCCAGAATGGGAGGAGCAAGCCCGCAATGAATACAACTCCTTTGGGGCAGTAACCACGCAATTGCAAGACCTGAAATGTGAAACCGCCTCGCAGGATCAATCCAAAGCATTAGTCACTTGTCGCGGCAAGATTATTGCCAATTATGAGAATGAAGTATTAGAAATCGACTTATCCAAACTTAAATTTCAAGTTGTTCAACGAGGCGGGAATTGGTTGTTTTGCGGTTACCCCTAATCCATGTAGCCTCCTATTAGAGAGCATCCATGTTATCCAAACTCTTCTCAAAAGAAAATCTTTATGCTATCCTGCTTTGTCTGATGTTAATCGCTTTAATTGTGTTAACAGCCGATACCGCCCCCGTCTGGATTTACCAGGGGTTTTAGATGTCCATCCAACAAGTCCTATTATTAGTCTTCCTGGCTTTCCTGTGTGGAAGAGTCAAGAACCACCGCATCCGTAATTTCCTCCTCATCGTCTCAAGTTTCGTAATTTTCTATCGCTTTCAAACTGCAACCCCCATCTTCTTTCTCGATTTTTGGTTACCCACATTCGCTATCCTCATGGCTCTTACCGTGTGGGCAGCTACGCAAACCAGCCTTAAGAAGGCACTTAAGGACAATCTTCAAACTCTAGTCATTGCGCTGCTCGTTATTTCTCTAATCTCCGCCAATCGCTATTTGACCCTTTGCTGCATCACTGCCACACGTCCTCCTCATCTCTGGGTTGTCCTTTCATTTATTGTCATTTTTTTTATCCTATTGGCAGTATTTGTCCTGGCAATTCCCCATGGGACTCGGCTTGGATTGTTGATCATAGCCTTCATCGCTATCTTCGTCGTCCTAAAGACACCTGAGTTTTCTCTCCTGCTCAGCAAAGTGCTCCGTTGGATCAATCAACAAGACCCTCGCTTCAGTTCACCAAATGATTTGGTTTGGCTGGGAATCTCCTATATTCTTTTTCGTTTGCTTCACCTTCTGTTCGATAGTCGCGCGGGCAGACTACCTCCTGCAAATTTGGCTGAGACCCTCTGCTATATCTTTTTCTTTCCCGCCTTGGTTGCCGGGCCGATTGCTCGCTTTCCCCAATTTCAGGCGGAGTTAAAGAAATCCCCACAACTCGAAGAGGTCGTTGAGGGGATGCAACGAGTCTTCATCGGTTTGTTTCGGAAATTTGTGCTTGCGGATAGCTTAGCTTTGCTCTCTCTTTCACCCCAAAACGCCCCCCTGATTCAATCCTCTATCTATTTGTGGACAGCTTTACTTGCTTACTCGCTGAGGATTTATTTTGACTTTAGCGGCTACACCGACATTGCTATCGGCAGTGCACGCCTGATGGGCATCCGTCTTCCCGAGAACTTCAACGCGCCTTACTTAAAAACTAATCTCATCCAATTTTGGAGTAGTTGGCATATCACCCTAGCCGATTGGTTTCGTTCCTATGTATTCAATCCACTTGCTCGCAAACTACGCCTCAATTCAGCTATGCCATCCTGGCTAACCATTCTCATCCCTCAGCTTTCCACGATGCTGCTTATTGGCTTGTGGCATGGCATTTCTCCAAATTTTTTCCTCTGGGGGGCGTGGCATGGCGTCGGATTATTTCTTAACAACCGTTGGACTAGTCTGAGAAAATCTGCTCCCAGCTCTCGCTTCCAAGCTTTACAAAGTTTCTTCGGCTGGGGATTGACATTTGCTTTTGTCACGCTCGGATGGGTCTGGTTTTTGATGCCCACTTTTGACGGCGCTATAGAAACCTTTCGCAAACTCTTAGGGTTTGGGTTATAAAGACTATGCAGACCATCAGTTCCACTCAAACGAAATTCTGGTTGCGCGTTGCGTTCAAGGGGTTTACCCTGTTCGTGATCGCCAACCTTGTTTTTCCTTTTTCTAACATTGATTATGGTAAATTCTCTTTATATAATCTCATTTTTATGGGGCGCCTGCGCCTGCCCTATAGCGAACAACCCTCTGAGTCGTATAATGTCACCATCACCAACCTAGATGCCATGTTTGCTTCTCATATTTTGAGCGGCAAGCCCAAATTTTCTACAGAATATCGTGTCCTGTTGATCGGCGACTCAGCAACCTGGGGTTATCTGCTTCTGCCCGACCAAACCCTGGCAGCCTATCTCAATGAGATGCAATTACACACGCCAGACGGCAAACAAGTTGTTTTCTACAATCTTGGTTATCCGGTCATGTCGCTCTTAAAAGATGTCCTCTTACTTAAGAGAGGCCTCGAATATCAACCGGATTTAGTGCTCTGGTTGGTCACGTTAGAATCCTTCCCCATGCAGAAACAATTTGCCTCGCCCTTGCTTGAGCAAAATCAGAGCGAGGTTATGCGTATGCTTAATGACCTAGAATTGAACAAGGCCATGCCTACCCCTCCGCTAGTTCAACAACCGCTTTGGAAACGCTCGTTAATCGGACAGCGCAAAGCCCTCGCCGATTGGTTCCGCTATCAACTGTATGGCTTTCTCTGGACTGCCACACACATTGATCACGCCATACCCGACGAAATCCCCGAAAAGCAGGTAGACCTAAGCGCTGATACCGAATTTTACAGCCAATCCCCACCCAATTTTGACCCGCATTTCCTTGCTTTTGCAGTGCTCGAAGCAGCCTTTCACTTAGCTACACCAACCCCCATCATCTTGATTAACGAGCCGATGTTTATAAGCAACGGTCTAAACAGTCAAATTCGGTATAATTTTTATTACCCTCGTTGGGCATATGATGAATATCGCAACTTATTGGCAAATTTTTGTCTAGAGAGAAGCTTGACCTGCTGGGATATATGGAATTTGATCCCACCGGATGAGTTCACCAACACGGCAATCCACATGACGCCACAAGGCACTGCTCAAACTGCACAATGGATAGCCACTGCACTGGACAAGTGGATGCAAAAACGCTAAACGAAATTGAGATTTTCAACCCATGATTCATCGTAACCTTGTCTTCCTTTTCCTCGTTAGTATTTGGTTCATCGGCGCTTGTCAACCTTTACAAACGCCGTCCGTTCAAAATCCAAATCCTTCTGACGGTGAAGGTTTCCTCCCTTCTCCAACAAAGAGGGTCAATCAATCACTCACAGGAACACCATCATCGCTCAATCAAGCGCAACCATCCCCAGAACCCCAAGGTCAACAGACCATTCCTCCCCTCCCAACCCTAACCCCCACCCTCTTGTCTATACCGAGTGACTCACCAACGCCACAACCCTCTCCAACGCCATCTCCAGACCCGCAAGATTGGATGGAATGGCCGGTAGTTCCCCTTCCGTCAGAGCGTGTAAAGGAAATTTATCAGACTGGCTTAGCGTTAGGCAACCATCCGAACGCCTTTTCCAAAGTGGGGGATTGTGGCAGCACACCCTCCTGGTTTTTAGGGGATTTTGATCGCGGCCCTCGTTTCTATAATTTGGGAGAATACACCTACCTACAGACAGTCATCGACTATTATCAGGGTTCGTTTGGACGAACCAGCCTAGCCGCTTTGGCCGGCTATAACACTTCCTCGGTATTGACTCCTTTATGGTCAAACAAAGAATTTTGCGCCAACGATGAATCGCCTTTAGCCTGTGAATATCGGCTTCACCGTCCGGCGATTGCCTTGATTACCTTAGGGGCGAACGATGTCTATCATCTTGAAAGCTTTGAGCCCCAACTACGCAAAATCATTGAGTATTCCATCGAGCAAGGAGTCATCCCGGTCTTAGCGACCAAACCGGACAATGTTGAAAAAGATCACCGTATCAATCAAACAACCGCTCGCTTGGCAGCGGAATATCAAATTCCGCTTTGGAATTATTGGAAAGCCGTCCAACCCCTCCCCAATCATGGATTACAGGAGGATGGCGTCCACATCACGTTTGCTAGCAACGACTTCAGCAACCCTTTGAATATGCAAGCTGGTTGGCCAGTTCGAAATCTGACCGCTTTACAAGTTCTATACGCCCTGTACACATATCTCAATACCCAATAAGGCAGACCCTATGGAAGAACTTCTGAATGACCTATCCAAATTTATTGCGGAAACCATCCTGCAAAATCCATCTCGGAAGATCAAACCGACAGAAGCGTTGATTTCAAGTGGCTTATTGGACTCTTTCCATTTAGTTGACCTTGCCATCTATATCGAAGAGCGCTTTGGCGTAAAAATCGAAGACACCGAATTAAACCGCCAAACCTTTGATAATCTGCAAGAGTTGAGCAAGATCGTTTTTGACAGAATGCAAGGCAAATGACAACGCTAGCGGAAATCATGCGGCGTACCGCAGTTGAAGAGCCCCAAAAGACCGCCATCATTTTCCAAGCGCGCGGCAAACCCGATCAGGTCATCACTTATGAAATGTTGTATCGGAATGCCCTTCGCTACGGCAAGGTCCTTCGAGAGCAAGGAATTCAGCCTGACGAAGTCGTCATCATTGTCCTTCAGCATAGCGTTGATTTGATCTACGCCTTCTTCGGGGCGATATTCGCCGGCGCCGTTCCTTCGATCATGCCCTTTTTAACCGAAAAACTCTCTCCAGAACATTATCGCAAGTCCTTACGTTCCCTTTTTGAAGTGATTCAGCCTGCGGCAGTGATCACTTATGCCGAATTCGAAGCGGAGATTCAACAGGCCGCCCAAAACAGCTCAGTTCGCAAAATTCTAATTACCCATCATTTCTCCGCCATCGACTCGGATATAAACGCATTGCCGGGCTTTAGACGCGACCCGACAACCATTGTCCTTTTACAGCATTCTTCCGGAACTACGGGGCTGCAAAAAGGTGTAGCGCTCTCCCATCAAGCTGTGCTGAACCAATTGAACGCTTATCAAAAAGCCATCCATCTTAACACTTCAGATGTCATCATCAGTTGGTTACCGCTCTACCATGATATGGGGCTAATTGCTGGATTTCTGATGCCCATTCTGCTCAAAGTTCCATTAGTGCTAATGTCTCCCTTTGATTGGGTTCGTTCCCCCGTTTTGCTCATGCGGGCTATCCATCAATATCAGGGTACGCTAACCTGGTTGCCCAATTTTGCCTATAACTTTTGCGCGCAAAAAATCCGCCCCTCCGATATGGAAGGCGTTAACCTATCCTCTTTGCGGGCGGTCATCAATTGCTCCGAACCAATGATGCTATCCAGCCATGAAAGGTTCTTGCAACGTTTTAAACCCTATGGACTCAAGGCAAGCGCCTTGGCAACCTGCTATGCTATGGCTGAGAACGTTTTTGCCGTCTCACAGGATGGGATTGATAAGCCGGTCACGCTGGATTGGATCGACCGAAGAGGGCTATTGGTAGAGAAAGTTGCTCGCCCCGCCTCTCAAGGAATCGATTCAATGTGTATGGTTTCGGCTGGAAAACCGCTTGAAAACACCCAAGTTCAGATTGTGGATGAGAAAGGAAATCCCTTACCGGAGCGGGTGATCGGTGAAATTGCCCTGAAAAGTGATTGTATGTTGAGCGAGTACTACAAGCGTCCAGACTTGACGCAGGCAGCTTTTTTAGATGGTTGGTATCTGACCGGCGACCTTGGTTATCTCGCCAACGGAGAGGTTTATATTACTGGCCGAAAAAAGGACTTAATCATCGTAGGCGGAAAAAACATTTATCCCCAGGATATCGAACGGATTGCCGGAGAAGTTGAAGGCGTCTATCCAGGGCGTGTGGTTGCATTTGGTGTCCTTAATGAAGACTTGGGTACAGAGGAAGTGGTTGTCGTTGCTGAAACAGAGGAAGTTGACCCTCAGCGAAAGCTCGAGATCTCTGAGCAAATCTGCTTCCAAGTCAACCGCTCGAGCGACATTGTCCTCAGAAAGGCTGTGCTTGTCGAGCGGGGCTGGCTCCTAAAAACCAGCAGCGGTAAAATCGCCCGCTCGGCAAATCGCGAAAAATATTTGCGGAAACTTCAAGAAACAGGACGAGGGGAGGACAGCACAGAGCGATAGAGGTCAATCATCCTATTGGCGATTAGCTCCCAACCAAACGCCTTCGCAAATTCAGCCGCTTGTTTGCCCATTTTTGCTCGTAGTTCAGAATCAGAGAGCAGGCTGGCAATACACTCCGCCAGCAATTGAGGCTCATCAACGGGGACGGTACAGCCGGTAATGCCATCCTGAACCAAGTAGGCTAATCCGCCAACATTGGATGCTACCACTGGGGTGCCACAAGCCATGGCTTCCAAAGCAACCATTCCAAACGATTCATAATGCGATGGAACGACCACAATCTCGGCTGCAGAATAATAATAAGGGAGGGTATCCTGACTTTTCTTTCCCAAAAAGGCGACCAAATCCTCCAATCCATATTCGCTTCTCATGGTGCTGAGGCGCTCCTGTTCAGAGCCTCGAATTTCAGGCTCTCCATCTTCATTACCGCCAATTACTGCCAGACAGAATGGAGTCCGCTCCCACAAACCATTTTGGCGCATGATCGCAATCGCTTTAAATAAAACATCCAAACCTTTTAGCGGTTCGATGCGACCTACAAAAAGCATCATCCGATCACAAGGACGAATGCCAATATATTCTTTGGCTTCATCCATCGGAATCGGATAAAAGCGGCTTAAGTCCACCCCTGGCGGAATCACTTGAATTTTGGATACATCAGCCTGATAGAGCCACTGTAATTGGGCTAATTCTGCCGGAGTAGCCGCAACAACCCGATCCACCTCTTTCAAAACCCGATTTTCTCCTATAATGCGATATTCTCCCTCAGCCTCAGTGGCAGAGCGTGCAACACGCTGTTTCATCTTTCCAAGCGTGTGAAACATGTGTACCACTGGTACCTGCCATACCTTCTTTAACTCTAACGCAGCAAGTCCTGACATCCAATAATGGCTATGGAGCAGGTCGTACTTAAATCCCTTCTGATCCGCAAAATCGACAATCCCCTCTACAAATTGGGGTAGATATCGACTTAATTCTGCTTTCGGCAAAGGGGTCTCCGGACCAGCCGGAATGTGAACAACCCGATTGCCAAAACCCAACTCATGCAGGACATGTGGCACATGTTCATCTTGCGAACGGGTGAAAACATCTACCTGAACCCCCAACGCACCAAGCTGGTGGCTCAGATCACGCACATAGACATTCATTCCACCCGTGTCCTTTCCGCCTAAGGTTGCCAAAGGACAAGTATGATAAGACAACATGGCTATCCGCATAGTTTATCCTTTGCATGCCAAGATCATTAATTTCCTTGTCATTCTAGCACATCCTTTGTATAATCAGAGTTAGAATTTTGCCACCGTAGCTCAGCAGGCAGAGCAAGCGTTTCGTAAACGTTAGGTCAAGGGTTCGAATCCCTTCGGTGGCTTTTTTGTTTTTTCGACATCTTACTTCAGTATAATTAAGTCATGGTGATTCGATTGACCCCCCTAGTGATTGGGATTGCCGGTGGATCGGGTTCAGGCAAAACAACAGTTGCCAACATGATCATCCAACACGTTGGAGCAGAAAAAATTGCTTACCTCCCTCACGATGCTTATTACAAAGACCTTAGCAACTTACCTGAAGCCCAACGCCACCTCATCAATTTTGACCACCCCAACTCTCTCGAAACTTCTCTGCTCATCCAGCACGTCATCCAACTGAAAAAAGGCCTGCCGATCGAATTACCGATTTATGACTTTCGCATCCATTGTCGCACCAGCCAAACTCAACGCATTGAACCCAAATCAGTCATCATCGTTGAAGGTATTTTGATCTTCGCCGAAGCCGAATTAAGAGAACTTTTTGATGTCAAGATCTTTGTCGATACCGATCCAGACATCCGCTTTATCCGCCGTTTACAAAGGGACATTCTTGAGCGCGGGCGATCTACGGAATCGGTCATTCAACAATATTTGTCCACCGTGAGGCCAATGCACCTTGAATTCGTTGAGCCATCCAAACGGTATGCAGATATTATTATTCCGGAAGGGGGGCTAAATACTGTTGCGATTGATATGGTGGTAGCCCGCATCAACGCTCTGCTTCAAGAAGCCAATCATGAATGAATCAGCACCAACGCACTCAACCAATCGCAAACGGTATTACCTATGGCGTATCTTAGCAATCCTAGCGGTCATCAGCTTAAGTCTGTTTATTTTCAGCATTCGTCAAGACGCAGCAAAATTAGCCATTTTGGGTTATCCGGGCGTATTTCTAATTGCCTTCATGGCTTACGCTACGGTAATCTTACCTGCACCTGCGCTAGCGATCATCTTTACCTTTGGGGGCGTTTTATCCAATCCGCTAGCAGTAGCTCTTGCTGCAAGTTTAGGCGCCACTGCTGGCGAAATCAGTGGGTATTTAGCCGGTTTTGGCGGTCAAGTCGTCGTCCAGCGGTTTGACATCTACGAACGATTAACCCTTTGGATGCAAAAGCATGGTGGCATTACCGTTTATGTGCTTGCGGCAATTCCAAATCCTTTTTTTGATGTTGCTGGTATGGCAGCCGGAGCACTCAAAATGCCCTTGCACATCTTTCTTTTTTGGTGTTTCTTGGGGCAGACAACCAAGATGTTGATTTTCGCTTATTTAGGTTCGGGATTCTTGAGCCGCTTTTTCCAATAAGAATCTTGTCAGATTTCTAATTAAAACCGATATAATGAGGGGCAATGGATTCACTGATTGCATTAGACATTGAAACAACCGGTTCGGATACCGAGAAAGACCTTATTATCGAAGTGGCAGCCATTCGATTCAACCTTAGACGCGTTGAAGCCGAATGGCATTCTTTAATTAATCCAGGCAAGCCCATCCCACCGGCGATTACGCTTCTTACCGGCATCACTGATCAGATGTTGGTCAACGCACCCTCCATTCAAGAGGTTGCCCAAGACTTGAGTCGTTTTATCGGCAACAGCCCAATTGTGGGACATTCGATTAACTTCGATCTCGCCTTCCTTAACCGTTTCGGAATTGCCCGATACAATCCGATCATCGATACTTATGAAATTGCATCGGTTCTCAATCCTACCTCCAGCCGCTATAACCTAACGGCTTTGGCACAACAATACGGCATCCTGATCCAAGGGAAACATCGTGCTTTAGAAGATGCGCGGACGACGCGGGCTTTGTTTCTGCGCCTTTATGAAGAATTGCTCAAGCTTCCCATCCGTTTATTGGCAGAGATCGTTCATCTCACTGAAGACAGCGATTGGGGTGGCTTTGGAGCATTCCAAAGCGCCCTAAAAGAGCGCACTCAAGAAATTGTCTCGCCCGAAGCTGCCACAAGCATTTTCAAAGGACCGCTTTTCCGCAACCCTGTGCCCATTCCAATGCCCATTCAACCCAACCAAACCGTTGTGCCCCTAGACGCTGAAGAAGTTTCTTCCCTCTTAGAACACGGTGGAGCGTTTGCACGGTATTTCCCTAGCTATGAATACCGTCCCCAACAAGTAGCCATGCTGCAGGCAGTTTGCGATGCCTTGTCAAACGGCAAACACCTCTTGATTGAAGCTGGCACCGGCACCGGCAAATCAATGGCTTATCTCATTCCAGCCTCTCTTTGGGCGCTGAAAAACCAAACCAGGGTGGTTATCTCAACCAACACCATCAACCTTCAAGACCAACTGATCAAGAAGGACATCCCCGACCTGATCAACGCTCTTAGCCTCGATTTGAGGGCGGTGGTGCTTAAGGGACGAAGCAATTATCTGTGCCTTAGGCGATTTGAGAATTTTTATCGCCGCGGTCCCCAAACCGCCGATGAAGCCCGTTTCCTTGCCAAAATTCTCGTCTGGTTGCAATTCACCGAGAGCGGCGACCGCGCCGAGCTTAATCTCAATAACCCGGCTGAGCGAGAAATTTGGAGCTCCATCTCGGCTGAAGACGAAGGATGTAGCATGGAAAACTGTTACCAACGTACCGGTGGACGTTGCCCCTTTTATCGCATCCGCCAATCCGCTCAAAGTGCTCACCTGTTAATCGTCAATCATGCTTTATTGCTTTCCGACATCGCCAGTGGCAACCGAGTCCTGCCAGATTACGATTACCTAATCGTAGATGAAGCCCATCACATCGAAGATGCCACAACCAACGCCCTAAGTATTGCTATAAATCGCAGCGATATTGAACGATTGATCCGCGAGTTGGGCAGTAGCCGCAGCGGTATGCTTCATCGCGTTGATGAGGTACTGTCAAAACTTCTTCAGCCCGCTGACTTCGCCAATTTTCAGGTTTTGCTCGATCGAGCGATGGATTTATCCTTTCGCTTAGAAGAACTCAATCGTCAATTCTTTACTGCAATTGATGAATATTTATATGACTTGCGTGAGGGCAGAGAAATTGGCATGTACACTCACCAAGAACGGATTGTTCAAGCGCATCGTTCTCAACCTGGTTGGTATAGCATTGAGGCAGCCTGGGAGGAAACTGAAGCAGTTTTCAACTCCCTGCTGGAAATCTTACGCTTCTTTCTATCTCTCTTAGCAGAGAACATTGAAAATGTCATCGATTTAGACGAAGACCTGTACACAGACTTAAGCAATCTTGCCCGTCGCTATCAGGAAATCTTGGACCATCTGCATAGCTTTGTTTTCAAACCCGAAACCGACAAAATCTACTGGATTGAAATAAAAAACAATCACGGAAACATCTCTTTGCATACTGCCCCTTTAGAAATCGGCTCATTAATGAAAAGACACATATGGAATGAAAAAACCGCTGTGATATTAACTTCGGCAACCCTAACAACAGCGGGCGAGTTTCAATATATCCGCAGCCGTTTACAAGCTGAGGACGCTGTAGAATTACAAGTTGGTTCTCCCTTTGATTACGAAACGTCCACTTTGCTATATCTTATCAGCGACATTCCCGAACCCAATGAACGCTTTGCCTACCAAAAAGCACTCGAGACAGCCATTATTCAAACCAGCCTTGCAGCGGGTGGACGAACTTTGGTGTTATTTACCTCCTATGATCAGTTGAGGCGCACATCGCAAGCAATTGCGCGGGTCTTAACGAAGAATGATATTATCATCTATGAACAGGGAGAAGGTGCCTCTCCCCACTCATTGCTGGATAGTTTCCGCTCTACCGAACGAGCAGTTCTCCTCGGGACACGTTCCTTCTGGGAAGGCGTGGACGTGCCCGGAGAAGCGCTATCCGTGCTGATGATCACCAAACTACCCTTCGATGTCCCGTCTGATCCAATTATCTCTGCCCGTGCAGAAACTTTCGAAGACCCCTTCAACCAATATATGATCCCCGAAGCGGTACTCAAGTTCCGCCAAGGGTTTGGAAGGCTAATCCGCAGTAAACAAGACCGCGGTGTTGTGGTGATTTTAGACAAACGTGTCCAAAGTAAACGATACGGAAAGGTTTTTATCGATTCTCTGCCAGCTTGTACAACTCAAGTGGGAAGCCTTGCCACCTTACCGCGCGTGGTTCAACGCTGGCTAAATCTGTAGAGAGCCACTGCCATTTAGAGAATTGTTCTCCAGCTTAGGTTGAGATTTTTCAATCAGTTCCTGTTTCAGGTTCCACAGTTTCTGCGTCAAAGAAACGTGATAGATATGCGGATACATCAGTCTTCGAACCCCGGGATCTAGTTTCTCCACATCCTTTTCGCGCTTGGCTCGAATCTCTTCCAGGGTCGGCAACGTGGTAACCAACTTGCCGTCTTTGAGAATTGTCTCCAATAAAGGCTCGATCTCTGAAATCTCTTCTCGGTGCAGGGTGCGATATTTGGTATGGTCCGTCGGATGCCTTAGGGTGAGAGAAGGCTTATTACGGGGGTCTTCTTCGGAGAGGGCAATCAAATCCGCAGTGGCTTTGCCGCGTTGATCATAAATTCGCCACACCTTTTTGTTGCCTGGATTCGGTGTCTTTTCAAGCGACTCGCTGATCTTTATTGCAGGCTTCCATTGGTTTTGGTCATACACTGCCACGAGTTTATAAACCCCACCCAAAGCTGGCTCCCCCCACGAGGTAATCAAACGGGTTCCTACTCCATACACTAAGCGGCGGATCAATCGATCGGCATCTACCCCATATCGCGGCGCTTCTTCAATAATCTGTGTGATAATTTGCCAAATGACCATCTCGTCCAAATTATTGGATAGCACAATAGAAACATCCTCAAACCCAGCTTCATCTAACATTTTCGCAGCTTGAATGCTCAGAAAAGCTAGGTCCCCCGAGTCCAAGCGAATGCCCAGCGGTTTATGCCCCTTGCGACGCAATTCTTCAAAGACCTTGATGGCATTTGGAATACCGCTTTCAAGGGAATCAATCGTATCCACGAGTAATAGACAATCGTCCGGATAGACCTCTGCATAAGCACGAAAGGCATCGAGTTCTGTCATCCCTAAAGCAATAAATAATTGCACCATACTATGGGCATGGGTGCCTTTCGGAGGTAACCCTAAGAGCGCAGAGACCCCTACATTCGAAGTAAACATGGCGCCGCCGATTAAAGCCGCGCGAGCGCCGGCATTGGCTCCGACATGTTGTCCTCTGCGCAAACCAAACTCCAAAACCACCTGACCCCGCCCGATCTCGTGAATGCGTGCTGCTTTGGTAGCAATCAAGATTTGATAGTTCAAGTGGTTCAAGAGAGAAGTCTCCAGAATCTGCGCCATTGCCAATGGACCTTGAACTACCGTTATGGGGACATTTGGGTGAATCACCCTCCCTTCCGGAATAGCATACAGGGTGATGCCTTCAAAGTTCCCATAGCGATACAACCAATCCAAAAAGTCTGCCTCAAAGAGCGGCTTTCCACTGCGGGTGCGTTGCGTTTTTAGATAGTTAATTTCGGTGATTCCAAACCGCGATTGAAACATCCAATTGAGCAACCATTCCAACCCAGCGTTCACACAATAACCGGCTTTATGCGTGCCATAATCTGGATAATTGCGGAAATAATGATCAAATTGCACCTGTTTTTCATGATACCCCATGCGAAAATAAAGTTGTGCCATGGTTAATTGATATTGATCGGTAAAAAGAATCCCCTCCGCCAATGCTTTTTCAGCCAAATTCATGGAACAATCTCCAATAAAAAGTGATATATTCTTATTCTACCTCGAATTCTGAATCACTCATCAGCAACAGTTCATAGCACAATGAATCCATATCTTGAATCTTATAGTGCAGCGATCAACGACTTTCACCGTGCCCGTAATCGAGCACAGCTAAAGGTACTTTTAGCAAAACTCAAAGGCCAACCATCCGACCTTTTGGATTTTGAGGAAGTCCGCAAGCGGTTGAAAGCTCAAGGCAGCATAGAAAGAGGATTAAGACAAATCCCTTTAGACGCAATTGTCGGCAGCCTGGGTCGTTATCATGATTTTACGCGCGACTTTCTCCCCAAACAGGATCATATCAAAGACCGTTGGGCGCGCGTGCGGCTTGCTTTTACTGGGCTAAGTGGAATCCCTCCGATTGAAGTTTACCAAATTGGCGAAGCTTATTTTGTAAAAGACGGTAACCACCGCGTCTCAGTTGCTCGTCAATTAGGTGCAACTCATATCCAAGCTTACGTTACCGAGGTCAAGACTCGAGTCCCCCTAACACCGGATATCCATCCAGACACCTTGATTATCAAAGAAGAGTACGTCGAGTTCTTAGAAAAGACCCGCTTAGATTTGCACTATCCAAACCTTGACCTGAGTGTATCCATAGCTGGGCAATATAAAGTATTACTTGAACATATCGAAGTCCATCGCTATTTCATGGGCGTTGAACATAAGAGGGAGATTTCCCTTGAAGAGGCAGCGGCAAATTGGTATGAAACCTATTATTTACCGATTGTAAAGCGCATCATCGAATTGGGTATCCTCCGCAGCTATCCCAACCGAACCCCCACCGACCTCTATCTCTTTATGTCCGAACACCGAGCTGAGATCGAAAAACGCCTTGGCTGGGAGATGCGCACCGAAAAAGCCATTTTAGCGCTGATGGATCGAGCCCAAAACAGCCTTAGCACTCAGCTTACCAGTTTGGTCGAAAAAATCGACACATTGGTTTTAGGAGGAAAGTTTTCGGCCGGTCCACCTCCGGGGGAATGGCGTCAGCGTGCCATTGCGGTCGCAAGTCCATCAGCCTTGATTCAGGATATCCTAGTTCCAATTGACGGGGAAGAGGGAGGTTGGTTTGCCATTCAACAAGCTAGGACAATAGCCGAACGCGAACAGGCATCCTTACGCGCCATACACGTAACAGAAAATTCTTCTTCAGAGCAGGAAAACCTCTACCTCCAAGAAACGTTTGAGCAGCTTATGAGAGGTTGCCAGGTTGCTCACGATCTGGTTGTCGTCAAAGGTGACATTGCTGATACCATCTGCGATCGCTCGCGATATATCGATCTGGTTGTCATGAATGTTCGCTATCCACCCGGGCCTCTACCGCTGGATCGGTTAGTCTCCGGCTTCCGGGAATTGGTGCAGCGTTGTCCTCGTCCGATCCTGGCAACCCCGCAAGTTGTGTCACCGCTCTCAAAGGGACTGCTAGCCTTTAATGGCAGCCCAAAAGCCCAAGAAGCGCTTTATATGGCTGTTTATCTAGCCAAGAAGTGGTCAATTCCAATAACGGTGTTAAGCGTTGACGAAAAATCCTCCAAAGCCCAAAAATATCTTGGCATCGCTCGCAAACATCTCACTTATCGCAAAGTTAATGCAGAGTATGTGCATCGCACCGAACCGGTGAGCGACTCGATTTTATCAACCGCTGACCAATATGGCTGTGATTTTATTATCGTTGGTGGATATGGCTACGCGCCACTCGTACAAGTTCTGCGCGGCAGCGTTGTCGACGAACTGTTGCGAAAATCCACAATCCCCCTGCTAATTTGCCGCTAAGGGATGCTAATCTCTTGATACCCATAACAATTGATGACTTTGGTCAACCCTAGCTCACTGGTTTGGCGTTGCTCTGTACCATAGAGATGGATATGTCCGTGCAAGTGATAGAATGGTTGAAAGACTTCATCAAACCAGCGAAAGGCACGGATTCCCTGATGCGCATAATCGGCTTGGTCATGAACACCAAAAGGGGGCGCGTGGGTAACAAACACATCTAAATATCTGCCATAGCGTACCTTATTAAGCAATAGGGCTGGCAACAGACGAAAGACATGTAACCACATTTCACTTTGGGAGTACATGAATGGGCCCTCTTTATAACGAATACTTCCTTCAACACCTGCTAAAAGCAACCCCTCATGATTGATAGAACGAAGGTGCAGATCAACTCCACCTAACGGTGCTGGAGGGGATTTGTACGGGTGATCGGCGGCTAAGTCGTGATTGCCGCGAATGAAATACAAGGAGGCGTTTAACAAACTAGTGAGATACTCAGGATATGCATAAGGAAGGTCGCCACAGCTTACAACCAAATCGATCTTAGAAAAACGCGTTCGAACCTGAGGGGAATACAGCGTATCGATGACCTTGTCACTTACAGCCAAAATTCTCATCGCTAATCAGATAGACCTAAACCAACCGCTAGGAAAATCCTCAAAATCAACCCTGTGCCAACTGTTCAATACGAGGCAACCCTCTTTTTAGATAACTTTCGATGTGCCAAGCAGTTTTACGGTAATCCTCAAGGCTTCCGCCGACCGGATCATCAATTTCATTCTCTTCATCGACCATTTCACTCAGTAGATATATTTTTCCAGCAAAATCCGGAAACTGCGCCTGTAACATTTGCTTATGACGGCGCTCCATGACCAAAATCAAGGCAGATTCCTTGACCAGGTTCTGGGTAATTTGGCGGGCTTTATGAAAGGATAAATCTATGCCGTGCTCTGCTAAGATTTGGAGCGTTTTTTGGCTTGCCGCACTGCCTTCCAACGCTGCCACACCAGCCGATTCGATCCGCCAACCCTCGCGTTTCTCACCCAATTGCGCCAGGAGCAACCCCTGCGCCATAGGCGAACGACACATATTGGCTGTGCAGACAAATAAAACCGATTTCATCTTCCACTCAGCGCTTCATTTCTTCTAACACTTCAGCCAGGTTTTCGCATACAAATTGGACTTCTTCGGCTTTCATCGGAGCCGAAAAGGGTAATGCCAGAATTGATCGACCCGCAGCCTCTGCAATTGGAAAATCACCTTCCTTGAAGCCAAATCGTTCACGATAGAAGGGTTGCAGATGAATCGGTGTGAAATAGGGACGCGCTGGAATGCCCCTGCGCGCCAGTTTTTCGATGACGATATTGCGATCAATGGTATCGTCGAAACGCACTGGGTAAACAAACCAGCTCATCCGGGTGGTAGTGGGCACAATGGTCAGAGGAGATACCCCAGGGATGTTTTTCAAGTGTTTCCCGTATTCTGCAGCAACCTGCTCGCGCTTGCTTAGCAAGGTATCCAAGCGGCGTATTTGCACGACCCCAACAGCAGCATTCATTTCGGAAATCCGGTAGTTATATCCCAAACGCGAGTGATTCAACCAACCGTCGAATACATCTCGCCCTTGATTGCGCAAGCTACGGAAGAGATCGGCCCATTTTTCATCATTGGTCACCAAAACGGCGCCTTCGCCCGTGGTAATTTGTTTATTGGGATAAAAGGCAAATGCGCCAGCCTTTCCTAAAGCCCCTACTCGTCTGCCTTTATACTCAGCCCCAATTGCCTCACAGGCATCTTCGATCACAATCAGGCCGTAGCGTTCCGCAATTTCCAAAATCGGATCCATATCAGCCGGCTGTCCGAAAATGTGAACGGGTAAAATGGCTTTGGTTCGCGGGGTAATGGCTGCTTCAATTCGATTTGGATCGATATTTAAGCTCACCGGATCAATATCGACAAAAACAGGTTTTGCGCCTTCATACAAGGCAACATTTGCGGTTGCCACAAAACTGAAGGGAGAGGTAATGACTTCATCACCGGGGCCAATCCCCGCCGCAACGATACACAAGTGTAAAGCCGCTGTTCCATTAATCACTGCCACAGCGTGTTCGGCATGCGCCACCGCAGCGGCATATTTCTCAAAAGCCATCGTCTGCGAGCCAATCGAGAGATTGCGGGATTGCATCACCCGAACGACCGCCTCGATTTCCTCACCAGTTATATCCGGTAACGCCATCGGAACCTTTAGATTGGTCGAGAGCTGTTCCTCCTCTAGCTTCAAAAAACTGCTTAAAGAAGGCATGGTTGAATAAGGCAGTTGGGCTTCGTGACACAGACTTTTGATGTTTTGAATGGTTTGTTGTGGGGCGCTTGGGATGGCAATAATCACAGCTTCCGCTTGACGTTGGGTTGCAATCTTAGGCAGGTTGATAATCGGCCCTTCGACCGGAAGCCCAAAGACCCGTTGCCCAATTTTTCGCGGATCGTCATCCACAAATCCAATCGCTTTTAAGCCTAATTGAGGGTTGGATTGAATCTCTCGCAACATTTGTACTCCGGCATTACCGGCACCGACGATCAAAACTTTCCGGGCAGGGTCAAGTTTGACCCGCCGCCATGAAATATCCCCCGGATAACGCTCCAATTGATGAATGATAACCCTTAACCCTCCCAACAAAATTAGGCTCAAGGCAAATTCAATTCCAAGCACCGAGCGAGGCAGAGTGTACACAAAGCGAGGGTAGAGAGAAAAGGCGATGATCGAGATTAGAATTGAGCCCACTAACACCGCAAGTGCCAGATGGAAAAAATCGCGCGTTGTGGCATAACGCCAAACGCGACGGTAGATTCCCCCGATTGCAAAAGTAAGCGGGCGGATCACAATCCCAGCCAAAATCACCGGTAGTAACGCCCGTAAGAAATAATCGATGGCGTTGAACTCAAAACGCAACATGAGAGCAAGCAAGAAGGAGACCAACGTCAACAGGCTATCAATGAGAATCAGCAGATACGGACGAAGCATAATTTATCCTTTCAAAACGCGCTCTATCAGAATACTTGTCGGTCAGTACAAGGAATGCACTCAACGAAAATTAACCAATCGGTGGGTGTAACGACCTAGGCAGGATTATATCTCAAACTTAGCCGAAAGCCTGCAACGTTCTAAGTCCCTAATTTCACACTTCAGTACTCGTTTTTCTGCCACAATGGACTCTTTGAGATAATAAAATCCCTTACCCTCAATTAGCGAATTTAGAAAGTCAGCTATCTCCTCTCTACACCTAAGATTAGAAAAGCTGACTGCATTTCAAGAAGACAAACTCATTCACCCCAACACTTGAACGAGACTCTGCCTTAGGGATAACCCACCCCACTTTCCAAATCTTCTCGATGAGCAGGATAGAGTCTAAGAGCGAAGATCTCCTCCAAATTCTTGTTAACAAAAAATGGCAGGCGGATTGAAATCGCCTGCCAGGAGAGAGCCTAAGAACGCTTTCCCCCTAGTCTGCGGGGGCTTCGTCACGCAAGACAATCCATGGAATAAAGAGTTGAAAATGAAAAAGAGAGGGAGGATACGTGGATGTGGGCACCATGGTCATGGTTGGCCGTTCGGTGCGAGTCGGCGTTAAAGTGCGGGTTGGCGAGGCTGTGCGAGTGGGCGTTTGCATTCTGGTTGGTGTGACCGTGCGAGTAGAAGTGGCGGTTTTGGATGGCAATGGGGTTTTCGTTTCGGTAGACGTCAGGGTGGCAGAGGCTGTCGGCAGTGGCGTAGGTGTAGGGTAAAAGCCCATCGCAAGCAACAGGAGAAAAGCCTCTTGTTCCTGAAATTGCTGATCTACCGCTGAATCCGAGAGCAATAGCTTATCTGAGCCGGTATCTCCCACCACATACGGACGAGGATCATTTCCCAAAGTAATCCCGCGCCCTCGATCACTGCCGCTGCCTCCAAAATATGTGCTGTAAATCAACTGGCTACCTTCCGAACTCAACTTCGACACGAAACCATCGTCACCCCCTCGCGGCGAGGGGTAGAGTGCAGAGGAAGTAGTTGGAAAATCATTTGAAGAGGTATTGCCTGCAATCAATGGTTCACCGGCCGAGCTAACAACCACCGCTCTGCCAATATCTACATTGCTACCACCCAAATAGGTGCTAAAGGTGAGCCCCCAAGTGCGATCAAACTTTGCCACAAATGCATCAAAGACACCCCCAAAACTCGCTTGGTACGCCGAAGCCAACGGGAAATTCGTCGACGAAGCCGAAAAGCCGGTTAAAAAAGAAAACCCCCCTTGTTGTTCGATATCAAAGATTTCATCCCACCCATTCCCACCAAAATAAGTGCTGTAGACAAGCGAGGCGGTGTAATCTTGCATCTCAAAAAAGCTGATGAAACCATCTGCCTCTCCACCGTTATATTGAGTCGAGAAAGCAGACTGGGTCACCGGAAAATTTTGGGAAGTTGTGCTGCCAACGACAACCACTTCATTCTCTGGGCCGAGGTCAACGCCATAGCCAATGTCATCTGCGGAGCCGCTGAGCAAGCCTACCGAAGACAGGACATCGCCCGTTGAGGGAAGCTTGACCACAAAACCATCTTTTCCTCCCAGATGCCCATAACCTATCGGGAAATCATTCGATTGCGTCTCACCGGTCACATACAGGTTTCCGTTGCCATCGATAACCAGATCATGAATTGCCTCAAAACCACCCCCACCCATGAGATGGCTAAACTCCATTTGATCCCCTTGGGCTGACAGGCGGAACACAAAGCCATCTCCGTTTCCACCAGCGGTTCCGTAAGTGCGAGGAAAATCTGTGGAGGTTGTCACTCCAACAACCACCGCTTGTCCATCCGGGTTCAGTTCTAGGGCATAGCCACGGTCGATATTGTTTCCACCAAGATAAGTGCTATAAACCAGACTAGAGGCATCTGGTGACAGCTTGCTGATAAAGACATATTGATTGCCATTGGGTTGGGAGTCAAAATCCCCGATCACCCCGGGAAAATCCACCGAAGTGGTCGTCCCCACCACATAGATATAGCCCGCAGAGTCTACAGCTACATCATAAGCGATCTCCTCCCCGCTGCCGCCAAGGTAAGTACTTAAGACCACCTCATCGAGATTTTCCTGCCCGAAGGCTGTCCGCAATGAGAGAAATTCTTGCTTGATATTTGCCAATTTGCCTATACGCAGCATATTCTGTTCTGCGTAAAGTCTTCTGTCACCAGACGGCTTGAGCGTGGCCTCTTGCTCCACACCATCCGCAGACTCCCAACTGATCTCCATACCATACGGAGCTGAGGGTAAAGTTAAAGCTATCCTTCCAATCGAAGTGCTAAAGCTGAGAGAACGTTCCTCAGATACACGGATATCTTCCCCTCCTTCTAACCTTAGATGCGGTTTTGCCAAAGTCCGTTTCGCCCCCTCCTCATTCGAATTGAAGCTCCAACTCAACCCACCCGCTTGGAAGCTGATTTCTAAATCCAACCCAGGGTATAGTTCATGATAGACCAAGCCAGAATAAGCCGGCACATTTGTCACCCAGCGCGAGCGATCGTTGCCGATTAAGTAATTAAAGCGCGGCGAGACGGGCGACTGGGCAACTAAGACTGCCGCCGGATTGCTCT
>QEXX01000016.1 GCA_003130835.1 Anaerolineae bacterium
ATCTCGTGGTTTCAGGCGACATGAATGTCGCTTACGCGGTAGTACGAGATTTATCTCGTGGATTCAGGCAACATGAATGTCGCTTACGCGGTAGCACGAGATTTATCTCGTGGACTCAGGCGACATGAATGTCGCGGCACGAATGATTTATCTCGTGGATTCAGGCGACATGCATGTCGCTTACGCGGTAGCACGAGATTTATCTCGTGGTTTCAGGCGACATGAATGTCGCTTACGCGGTAGTACGAGATTTATCTCGTGGATTCAGGCAACATGAATGTCGCGGCACGAATGAACTGCGTAACGTCAGCTCATAATTCAAGCCTGGGCAGTGCTTCCATCCCGGCTGCTTTTGCAAGTCCATTCACGATCCGAAATAACTCTTCCTGGCAATGCTCATCCATCGGTGGGCGTTGGTAGGTCTCCAATAATTCCCGCACGCGCTGGCTTGCCCTTTGAAAGGCGTCTGCTTTTCCGCCTTCTTCCCATTGACGTAGAGAACCGCGATCGATCACCTGCGAGGGCACATATTGCTCAACAGAAAAAAGTTGCTTGGTTATGCGTTGGCGCAAGAAATCGCCCTTGAAAAAGATGTCTTCAAACAACGCAATGGCTAAGGTATCTGTATGGATCTCAATGCCCTTCAACAGTCGTTTGACCATCCCCATGATTTCAGCGTCCAGCACTAACTTTTCTAGACTTTGAC
This sequence comes from Anaerolineae bacterium, assembly GCA_003130835.1. Taxonomy (GTDB): domain Bacteria; phylum Chloroflexota; class Anaerolineae; order Anaerolineales; family UBA4823; genus NAK19. The sequence continues at coordinate 707 of QEXX01000016.1, forward strand.
AAGCCAAGAAATCTAACATGCCAGGTCCAGAAATCATATTGATGCCGGCTAAAGCGCCGATTAAAGCACTCATGCCACTTTCAAAGCCGGCTTGAGCATCAACCAATTTGGCATCGCTGGCACCAAGGTAGGCGTGGGTGGGTATGTCCAACGATTTCCCGATTTGAGCGGTTGCCACGTCGATCATGGCTGTCTCAATGGCGCCCATTGGGGTTGTACCATGACGCATATCGAAGATAGCCGGTGCGCCGCCCCAGATCACGGGCGCACCGGCTTGGGCTAACTGATGAATTGTAATGCCACTCAACGTCTCTACGGCGTGTTGCACCACCGCTCCAATCAAGGTCACCGGCGCTGCCGCCCCGGCTAACGGCATGGAGACGATTTCAGCCGGCACCCCAGCTTGCGCCAGATCGATCAAGTTTTGGGCAGCAAAATCACTCCAAATCAAGGGGGGCGAAGGACAGACATCGAAAACTGCCAGAGGTTTTTGCTTCAAACCCTCCCTTCCGTCGCGAAAGAGGGCAAGCATATCGAACATAAACTGCACCGTCTGTTTGGAAAAAGCCCCGGTGATAATGGGTTTTTTCGAGAACAGCAAGACCAGGAACAAGCGATATAAATCGCCAATTTGTTTGGGGACCTCATTACAGACTACTGCTGTGGCTTGGGCATCGTATTGAGGCAGCATTTCGGTCAGTTTGACAATCTGCACCAGATCGTTGGTGTAGGACGGACGATGAATGAGCGTTTGCCGATCGAGTATATGAACGCCGCTTGAGCCAGGGTCAAAGTGCACAGCATCATCGCCGAAGTGAAGGGGGCTTTCTCCATCGCGATCATAGAGTTCAAAGCTCTGTGGAACGGTTGCGAGCGCTTGACGAACAAGGTGCTCAGGGATGGAGACAACCTCACTATCCGCTTGAACCCATGCACCCGCTTCGGCAAGCAGGTGACGAGCAGCCGCCGATTGAATTTTCACGCCGGGCTTTTGGAGAATTTGCAGAGCCTCGTCTAAGACTCGCTCCACCAACGCTTGAGAGAGAAGTTCGATCTTGGGTTGCACGGCCAATTCTCAGTCGGTTGTCTATACCAGACTTGCCTGGCTTAGGCATCAAAGATAGCGAATCTTCTGCTGAACTTCGATGCCACGTTCACTTAATCGCCGAATAAAAGGTTCAGGCGGCACCATCTTTTCAACTCCGCCGGCGCCGCGGGGTGTTTCTCCGCTTACCATCATCTCGGCTACAATGGCAGCGCTCCACCCAGTGCCGCGCTCCATCGCTCGAAATCCCGTTTGATCATCGTAATAATCAATGACTTCAACCCACGCTTCGGCATCCCGATTGTCCTTTTTCCCAACCGCTCGGATGCGGATGATAATGAGATCTTTTTGAGTTGGATCGCTCACCTTGGGCTCAAATAAGGCATGGAACACCTCGCGGGGAATCACCTCTACATCCCCAACGCGAAGCGGGTTTAAGTCCCACAGACCTAATTCGCGATAAGCGCGCAATTTTTCAAAATGTCCCGGATAGCGCAGGGTTAGGTTTTGCAATGTACGCAGTTTGCCCTCATAGGTCCAGGGCAGGGTATCCAAGCCACCGCCGGTAACGAAGGCTTCTAATGTTCCAATAGGTGGAGGGAACTCCACCATCTCAAGTTCCGTAATCGATTCAACGCGGGTTATTTTCCAATCGCGTAGGAAGACCGCTGGTTCGGCATATTCATTGGTCAAGCCAGCAATATGAAAGGTCAACAAATAATTGAACGGTGGTTGTGGGTTCTGAGGCAAGCCGCCATCCCACATATAAACATCCAAAACCTCATCCAAAAGGTTCATAGCGTGGACAATTAAGGTCGTTCCCATGCCGGGCACTTGACCACAATTGGGGATAACACTGATGCCATTCGCCTTTGCCTGCTCATCAACCTTGTGCTGTTCCAAAGCAATGTCGGTATTGCCTCCCAAATCACAAAAATTCACCTTTTCCTCGACCGCAATTTTGGTTATGGGAAGGTTATAAAAATATGGCACTGCACTCAAGCAAGCAGCTTTGCCTTGCATGGCTTTTCGCAGCGCAGCTTCATCGCGCACATCCAATTTAAGCGGAAATGCAATTTCTTTGCCTAGTAGACCATTGATGCGTTGGGCAGCTTTTTGGGCTACCTCGAAACTGACATCCGCCATCACCACCTGTGTTGCCTCCCCCCAACGTGCCATGTCATACCCTGCGGCGCAACCCTGCCGACCTGAACCGATGACGAGATAGGCGTTCATTCAATCCTCCTGTTAAAATAAATTCTAACCGAGCGTTGCTTTCGGTTTAGGACTGGTCTGCACTAAGACAACCGCTAAAAACATTAATGCACAACCCAACAGTTGAACGGGTGTCAGACTTTCTCGTAGGATCAACCAACCAAATACAGCCGCAAAGACCGATTCCATCGAGAGCAAGATAGCCGCGTCAGCGGGAGGCGCCACCCGTTGCCCTAGCGGTTGTAAGCTAAACCCTAAGGCAATCGAAGCCACCGCCGTCCAGATAACTGCCCACCAAATACCGTTTAGGTCACGCAGAGTCGCCCCTTCAAACCAAAGACCGCTCACTAAACTCAACCCCCCACAAACGCTGGCTTGGGTCACTGCCAAGAAAGACAAATCCAATTGATGGGTGATGCGATCAATGATCAAAACATGAAATGCCCACATCAGGGCACCCAGCAGCACCCACCGATCTCCCAATGAGATCGAAAGGCTGCCCTCCGTACTGAGGAGAAACATCCCCATCGTTGCCATGAGCGAAGACACCCATATCAGAGCGCGCGGTGGCTTGCGGTAAAAAATCGCCAGAAGAAACGGGATCATCATGACATATAAGCTGGTGATAAAACCCGCATTGGCAGCACTGGTAAATTGAAGCCCATATTGCTGAAAAGCCACAGCAGAGAACATTACCAGCCCAGCCAGTCCAGCTCCTAACCAAGCCTTGAGCGGCAACCTGACGAAGCGTGCGCGACGTCCTAAGAGAATGGGCAAAATCAGACTTGCCCCCAACAGATAGCGCACCCCATTGAAAAAAAGCACTTCTCCCCGAGCAGCCGCGGCGCGCTGGGCTGCAAAAGCGCTGCCCCACAAGGCTGCTACCAGAAGCAAGATCAAGTCAGCTTCTAGACGGGTGCGGGGAAAAGAGTTCCTCTGTTGACTACCTTCAACGGGCGCCATTCATTCACGCTTTGACTATCAAATTTCGAGGAAGTATGTAGCCTGTCCCAAAGTTTGCACTCTCTTCAAAATGACCCACGCTTTCGGGTTAGGTGAATTTTAACACAAAGAAGCTGGGATAGAAACAAAAAATCAGGGCGTTGCTCACGCCCTGATTGATTGCTCAGATATTCAATTGATTTTTACCAATTGGAGCGGCGTCGCCCACCACTGCGTTGATTGCGTCCGCCTCCACCGCTATCGCGACGAAAGCCACCACTAAAGGGTCGCTCTTCACGCGGGCGAGCTTGATTGACTGTCAACGTGCGCTCTCGTAATTCGGTGCCGTTGAACATGCCAATTGCTTTCTGGGCTTCTTCATCTGTCTCGTACTCCACAAAGGCAAAGCCTTTGGAGCGGCCGGTGTCTCGGTCTCGGATTAGTGCCACAGACTTGATCGTCCCTGCCTGAGCGAAATACTCGCGCAGTTCCTCTTCGGTGACCGAATACGACAAATTGCCTACATACAGTTTTGGTTCCATTTTCTCTCCATTCAAAATATACTCTGATACCGGCCTGCTGCTCATCACACATGGGGCAAGGGAACCTAGCAGTTCGTATCACCACCCTGACACGGTCACATGCCGAAAAAGTGCTTAGGCTGGCTGGCAACTTTAGTATTTAAATTATACCAGATATTTCAAACAATGTAAGACTTGTCAAGGTTTTTTTGGTTGAGTTTTGACGGGGGTTGAAGCCTGATTCGCGCAGCAGAAGCAGACCGCAAGCCCTGTCAATTTCACACAACCATCCAAAAAAGTCCCCGCTGCGTTCTTTCAGCGGGGACATGTTCTAGATTATTCTTGAGGAGAGAGAGACTCTATATTTTTGACCATACCGCGAGTTCAAGGATGAGTTGCTCAAAATAGCTGTTGGAAGGCATGACCCCATCCCCATACGCCATATCAACCACCCGCACAACCAATTGTAAGGTTTGGGTTTCTAGGATGGTTTCCATGCCGGGTTGCACCAAAACCGGCTCGCCCTTAGCCGCTAAGCGTTGATAAGTAGCTTCATCGTTATAAGCATGTTCGCTCATCAGGACTTTGGTAATGGTTTGAATGTCGTTCTTGTCAAACAACCAGACTTCAAAAGCGGTCACCTTTTTGGGTTCTCCGACTCCAATCGTTTCCGAGATATTCACCCCGCACTCACCCAGAAATTCACCACTTTGCGAATCGATGCTAAACGAATCATCGAACAAGTCATCGCCAAACTTATACGAAGCCATAAATTGCATCATGGGCGGTTCTTGGCTGGCAGTTGCCTGCGGTACACTTTGCCACTCTTCCTGGACTTGTGAAGCTAAAGGTTGCTGCCTAGGGATTTGAGCAGTGGTTCGCACGGCAGGCTTGCGGCTGCGCAGGAAGAAGAAAATCGCTGCGCCAAGCAAGATGATCACAAAGGCGACGCAGAAAACGATCAGCAAACTTCGCAGGATCGAGGCGCCGGAGCGAGCTGGGGGTTGGGCTTCTTCGGTGGGAAGCAGTTCCCCTCCCGCAACGGGTGTTGGAGGTGGAAGCGTTGCTTCCCCGCTGACCGCTAAACGAAAAGCAGCGATATTTGCCGCTTGCTGTGGCTTTTGTTGTTCAAGCTCTTTTAGCAGTTCTTCCGCTTCTCCACCCAAGGCGCTAAAGCGTTGCTTTGCCAATTGGGCGTCTTGATGGAGGACATACGAATCGACCGCCATGCTAAGATATTCCAGCTTTAAATCGCGGCGCAGATGTTCCGGTGCAGCGTCAGTCCACTTAACCGGCCAGATTCCCCATCCAATCACAAACCAACCCAGAATCAAGCCCGCCAGGAATGCAATTCCAAGCAACACTTGAGTCTTTTTCAAATATTTGCGGATGATCTCCATGCCTCACTCTCCATTTCCACGGCTGATGCCAAGCATTTTTCTATCGTAGCAAGCTCTTCTCAGGAAGAAAGCGTTGCTCACTTGTATTGTAGACGAAAGCAATTGAAAGTGCAATATCATCTAACAAAATTTATTGTTGCAAGAGTCATGCCGTTGAGGCTATTTCATCTTGAACCACCTCATCCAATGGGAACCGCTCTTCGCAATTCAAGCATTGGGCGTTGTTTTTATCGGCGACCACCAACAACCCACCACATTCAGGGCATGGAGCCGGGATCGGTTTCTTCCACGAGGTGAAATCGCACTGCGGATAGTTGGCACACCCATAAAAGACGCGATTGCGTCGGGTCTTCCTTTCGACTAATTCACCCTGGCACTTGGGACAGCGTACCCCCAGCTTCTCAAGCCAGGCTTCGGTATAACGACATTCGGGAAAGCCGCTGCACGAGATGAATTTCCCATAGCGCCCATACCGAATCACCAGCTCTTTGCCGCACTCCGGGCAATTGCGGCCGATTGGCTCGAGATCAGCTTTCATTTCGGGAATCGCTTTTTCAGCCTTGGCTACTAATTGGGAAAAAGGCCCGTAAAACTCACGGATGACCTCCACCCATTTTTCTTGCCCGGCTGCAATGCGGTCTAGGTCTTCTTCCATGTGAGCCGTAAAGCCGTAGTCCACAATTTCGGGGAAATGCTGCGTGATCAAGTCATTGACCAGAATGCCGGTTTCGGTGGGAATCAGACGTTTATTCTCTCGCACAACATAACCACGTTGTTGAATGGTGGAGAGAATCGGCGCATAGGTAGAAGGCCGTCCAATGCCATATTCTTCTAAAGCTCGCACAAGCGTGGCTTCGGTGTAGCGCGGTGGCGGTTGGGTAAAATGCTGTTCAGGAATGATTTTGAGTAATTTGAGGGCTTGCCCTTGAACCAAACCGCTGGGGATCCGTCCAGCCTCCTCTTCTTCGCCTATGCTATCTTCGTCTTTGACCTCTTCGTAGGCAGCCAGATAGCCCAAAAAGCGCACCACCGACCCGGAGGCTCGTAGGAGATATTCGTGAACCAGCCCCTTTCCAATCACTTCAACCGAAATCGTATCAAAGAGAGCCGCAGTCATTTGCGAAGCAACAAAGCGCTGCCAGATCAATTGATACAAACGATACTGATCGCGATTGAGGAATTGCTTAATCGATTCAGGGGTGCGAAAAACAGACGTCGGGCGGATGGCTTCATGGGCTTCTTGAGCACCGAGCGTTTTTGTTTTATAGCGCGGCGGTTTCTCTGGCAGAAAGCCTTCCCCGTAGCGTTGCGAGATATATTGGCGCGCTTCTGCCTGCGCCAGTTCCGAGACATTGGTCGAGTCGGTACGCATATAGGTGATCAAGCCCACCGCTCCGCCAGTGCCCACATCGATCCCTTCGTATAACTGCTGTGCCAGAGCCATGGTGCGTTTTGCCGTAAATCCTAAGCGCCGCGACGCATCTTGCTGTAAAGTGCTCGTAATAAACGGAGGAGCCGGGTTTCGGCGTCGCTCCCCTTGCTTCACCAGCGCGATCTCGTACTGCGCCGCTTGCATGTCTTCTAAAATCGGTTTGACTTGCTCCCCATTTCCTAAGTTCGGTTCATCGCCATCCACCCGGGCTAATTTTGCAATGAAAGTTTCCTTTAAGCCATCAGGCAGGAATTCTGCGGCAATCGACCAGTATTCAACCGGGACAAAAGCCTGAATCTCGCGTTCGCGTTCCACGATCATGCGCAAGGCAACCGATTGGACACGGCCCGCCGAAAGACGGCTGCGCACTTTGCGCCAGAGCAAGGGGCTCAAGTTATAGCCTACCAAGCGATCAAGCACTCGGCGAGCTTGTTGGGCATCGACCAAATCTTGATTGATCGAGCGCGGATGAGCAAAGGCTTCTGCCACCGCCGGTTCGGTAATCTCATGAAAGACCACGCGACGGGCAACTTTCGGATTGATCGCAGCAGCCTGCATCAGATGCCAAGCGATTGCCTCCCCTTCGCGGTCGGGATCTGTCGCCAGATATACCTCTTCGGCGGACTTTGCCAAGTTCATGATCTCTTTGACAACAGCTTTTTTCTCATTCGGTACACGATACTTTGGCGTAAAATCGTGCTCGATATCGACCGATAACTGCGAGCGCAAGAGATCGCGCACGTGCCCAATCGAGGCTTTGACAGTATAGCCTTTACCCAAAAAGCGCCCAACCGTACGGGCTTTAGCAGGCGATTCGACAATCACCAACTTTCCCGAGCGGTGAGGTTTGAGCTTTTCGATTTCGCTTTCCGATAGCGAGGCATGGGCTTCGGTCTTGCCCATACGAAATAGTTTTGTGCCGCATTCAGGACATTTCCCTTCCGTTGCTGGTGTACCGTTACTCGTATAGACGATTTTGGGTTCCAAAATTGGTCGCTTTTGTTTGCACTTGACGCAATAGGCTTCTAAGGTTTCCAAGTTGACCTCCTACATCGCTAAATGTAATCTTCACCACTTTCTCTAAGGATCTCAACCACTTGACGAACTTTTTGTGCTTCGTCTTTGCGTACAATCAGTAACACATCGCCGGTATCCACCACCACTAAATCTCGCACGCCGATGGTCACAATTAAGCGGTGTTCTTCACTGACGTAAACCAACGATTGGCGGGTGTCTAAACCAAAATGTCGTCCACCCATCACGATATTGCCCTGGGCATCCGCCGGCAGGACATCAAATAGCGAATCCCAACTGCCCACATCGCTCCACTTGAGGGCGCCAGCCGGGATCACGACCACATCCTTTGCCCCTTCCATAATGCCATAGTCAATCGTCTCTGGAATCAGCTTCTCCCACTCTTGCTGTAAGACTGTGGAATAGCTAGGCTTTCCCCAATTCGTTTCAATGGCTTGCAGAGCATTTTCTAATTGAGGCATTTGACGCGCAATTTCCTGCCGAATGCGCTCTGCTTTCCAAATAAACATTCCCGAATTCCAAGTGTGATCGCCCCTGGCTAGCATCACTTGTGCCTGAAATTCATCGGGCTTTTCTTTGAAGCGCACAACGTGATAGACGGCTACTCCTTGATAGGTGCCTTGAATTTTACCCTGCTGAATATAACCATAGCCTGTCGCAGCGAAGGTTGGGTTGATACCAATGGTCACCAAGTAATCCTGACGAGCGACGATCTCAGCAACTTGCAATAATTTGCGAAACCACTCTTGATTTCCAATGTAATGATCGGCAGTCAAGACAGCCATGACCGCCTCTTTGTCTAACTGAGCCAGATGAACAGCCGCTAAGCCAACAACCGCCGCTGTGCCACGTGGTTGTGGCTCAAGCAGGAAATTTTCTTTTGGGATTTGAGGGCATTGCTCATGCAATTCCTGCATTTGCTCGGGCACGGTTACCACCAAAATATGTTGCGGATCGAATAAGCCTTCTAAGCGGTCAACAGCCATTTGGAAGAGACTGCGTTGTTCGATGATTCGTAACATCTGTTTCGGTCGTGTCTTGCGAGAGAGCGGCCACAGACGCGTTCCGCCGCCCCCTGCCATAATCACCGCATAATACGAACCACTCATGTGCGTTCCCTCCTTTCCGTCTTGTTTTCAAACGTTGTATGGCTCGCTATGTTCCTTAGCAAGGACATAGCTCATGCCGCCGACTGACCTGGCTAGTCCTTTCAACTCCATGAGCGCCAACGTCGAACTCACCTGAGCAACCGGCAGTTGGCAAAGTCGGGAGAGTTCGTCCACATGCAGCGGTTGTTCGGACAAATGTTGTAACAAACGCGCTTCATTTGCGTCGGCCGGCAAGACTTGTCGGGCAGAAGCGTGTTGTACTCTTACATTGATCTGCAACGTTTCCAAAAGGTCGGCAACGCCCATGTAGGGAAAAGCGCCTTTTTGGATCAACCGATTGGTGCCCAGGCTTTGAGGGGCGTGGATATTGCCGGGCACAGCGAAGACATCACGGCCTTGCTCGGCTGCAAAACCGGCGGTAATGAGCGCCCCGCTTTTCTCTCCCGCTTCAACTACCACCACGGCTAAAGATAGACCTGAAATAATGCGGTTGCGCGGGGGAAAATTGGTCGCATCTGGCTGGGTACCCGGTGGATAATCGCTAACCAGCGCCCCTTGTAAGATCATGCGCTCGGCTATATGGCGATGTTCTGGAGGGTAGATTCGATCCACACCGCTCCCCAATACGGCGATCGTGCGTCCTCCCGCCTCCATGGCAGCTTTGTGGGCAAGGATATCCACCCCGCGCGCCAAACCACTCACGACGGTCACACCATTCTGGGCTAAGCCGGCTGCGATCTCCTCAGCAACTTGGCGCCCGTATTTGGTGACTCGCCGCGTGCCAACTACCGCCACCGCAATCTCATCGCACGCAGTTAATTCGCCGCGCACATACAGAACTGGTGGAGATTGATCAATTTCTTTGAGCAAGCGGGGATAATTTTCGTCCAACCACGTGATGACCTGTATCTCTTTAGCCTGCAAAGCTTCGCAATAGCGCTCGAGGTCAACCTGAGTTCGGATGAGGTGAAAATTCTCTAAATGCTTCTCCCCGAAGCCTAAGCGCCGCAAGGCGTTGTCGGGAGCATACCAAGCCCGTTCTAGGCTTTCAAACTCATTGAGCAGGCGCCGAAAGCGCACAGCTCCAATCCCTTTAACCAAATTAAACCCCACCCAATACCGTTTCTCGCCCTCGTTGCTGACCATCTCACCCCTCTAAAATGGTAACCTTAAGCTTCTTTTCAGGGACGTTCACTTCTTGAATCCAATCATCGGCAAAGGGAATTAATTGCTCAATGCCCTGTTCATTTTTGATCACCAGCACGTCATTGGCACCGGTGCTGAGAATCTCTCTCACCCAGCCGATAAATCCCCGTCCCGCATCATAGACGCTCATGCCGAGAATCTGATGATGATAATATTCCCCTTCTTCTAAAGGCGGCCGATCATCCGCCCGCACGTACACCCATTGATTGCGCAATACGCCGGCAGCTTCAGGAGTCGTATAGCCCTCAAACCGAATCAACAGGCCATCGCGGTGGGTGCGCCGCGAGACAATCTCGTGTTGCTGAAGCTGTTCCCCGATATACACCAGCACGCCGGCTTGAACTCGCTCAGGGAAATCGGTATGAATTTCCATCAGCACTTCACCGCGCACCCCATGCGGGCGGCGAATCTTACCAATTACTAAGAAGGCAGGCTCGCCGGGTTGCGGCGAGCCTGCCGCTTGGTTCTGCACAGTGCGTTGCAAGGCAGACTTCATCTTGGCTCTTCGACGTCGAGGTTTGCCCGTAGCCCCTGCCTAGCAGCCGCTACCCGCAATAAAACACGGATCGCGTTCGCTACCCGTCCGTTCTTTCCGATCACGCGCCCCATATCTTCCTTGGCAACATGCAAGGCAAGATTGACCGAACTTCCCTTACGAATTTCACGCACCCTGACTTCTTCTGGATGATCCACCAGAGATTGGGCAATGTACTCAATTAAAGATTTCACACACGCCTCCTTCCTTTTTTACTATCGAATGGAGGTGCCAGCGATCGGATACGGACTAACGATGCTTCTGCGCCGACAGGCTCGTCTTGGGTTGAACGTTGCGGCTGGCTTGCACGGCGGCTGCTTCTTTGAGCAAGATGTCTAATGCTTCTCCGTTTTTATAGCGTTGGAAGCGCTCAAAAAGCCCGACAGATTGAAAGAGTTTGGCAGTCGACTCGGTCGGTTGAGCCCCTTTGCTCATCCAATCATAGACCCGATCTTCAGCAATTTGAATGGTCGCCGGATGCGTGCGTGGATTGTAGAACCCCACGATTTCCAAAAAGCGTCCATCGCGAGGGGCTTCCTTATCCGCAACGACAATGCGGTAGCTAGGTTGTCCTTTTAAGCCGACCCTTCTGAGACGAATTTTCACCATAGATAGTACTCCTTCAGACAATTTTCGTTTTCCATATTTCCATGACTACCGGATTCGAATTTCTCAGGTTGAGGGAGCGTTGAAGGAGACGCCGATTTGCTGAGAAACTGAAGCGGTAGGACTTAACCGAACAGGCGGGGCAACCCCCTGAACCCAGACTTTTTAAACGTTTTCATCAGCTTCTGCATATCGCGAAACTGTTTAATCAAGCGGTTGACATCTTGTACTTGTGTGCCAGAACCGCGTGCAATCCTTCGTCGCCGGCTAGCATTGAGAATTTCTGGCCGCCGGCGCTCTAAGGGCGTCATGGAGTTGATAATCGCTTCGGTTATTTTAAGCTGTTTTTCAGCTTCTTGGGGAGAAATCTGGCGCGCAATTTGTGCCATTCCACCCGGTAGCATTTCCAAGATTTGGGTGAGTGGACCCATTCGCTTGATTTGACGCAATTGTTGAGCAAAATCTTCCAGGGTAAACTCACCCGACATCAATCGCGCCGCTTGATCGCGTGCAGTTTGCTCATCAAAGGCGGCTTCAGCTTTTTCAATTAAGCCGAGAACATCACCCATCCCCAAAATGCGGGATGCCAAACGGGAGGGATCATAGGTTTCAAGCGCATCGAGAGCTTCCCCGGTGCCAAGAAACTTAATCGGCACGCCGGTCACCGAGCGAATCGAAATCGCTGCGCCACCCCGCGCGTCACCATCCATTTTGGTCAAGATCAAACCGCTCAGAGGAATGACTTGCCGAAAGCCTTGAGCCACATTGACCGATTCTTGCCCGATCATCGCATCGACCACCAGCAAGATCTCACTCGGTTTGACCTGTTGCCGAATGGCTTCCAATTCATCCATCAGTGCCTGATCGAGCTGCGAACGACCGGCTGTATCCAAGATTAGGGTGGAATAGCCTCCCTGAGAGGCTTTTTGACGCGCCTTAGCAGCCAATTGAGGCGGTTTTATCCCTTCCTCGTAGTACACTGGCACGTCCAACCGCTCTCCAAGCGTTTGCAGTTGCTTGACGGCTGCCGGGCGATAGGGGTCTGCTGCAACCAACATCACCCGCTCCCCCTGCGAACGCAACAAACGCGCCAGCTTGGCGGCTGCAGTTGTCTTGCCGGAACCCTGCAAGCCAACCAGCATGATCGCACGCGGCTTTTCTCCACTCAGATTCAACCGTTCAGGCGCGCCAAGCGTGTTAATCAGCTCTTCGTGCACGATCTTAATCACTTGCTGGGCAGGGTTCAAAGCTCGCGAGACCTCAGCACCAACTGCCCGTTCGCGCACACGGTTGATAAAATCCTTTACCACGCTGTAGTTTACATCGGCTTCCAACAACGCCATACGCACTTCACGCAGAGCCGCATCGACCTCTTTTTCGGTCAGCTTTCCGTGACGGCGTAACTGCTTGAAGATGCCTTCTAATCGCTCGGTTAAACTCTCAAACATTTTGCAGTGACTAACCTTTAGCTTAATAATGAAGGTTGCTTCGCCTTTAATTTAGCAAGCTTGGATTGTAAACGCTAAACATTAAAAGGTCAAGAGTAAAATCAGCGTTTTTCCTCTTCTTGAAAAGGCACCCTGCCCTCCCCATTCCGTGCAGGAATTATTTTGGTCATCAGGAAAAGATGAGAGCTTTCGACAACCTACTTTAACCCTAATCTCTGGTCTACATTTTACCTTGCAGATAGAAACCAATTTTTGGACATGGGGTTAAGATAAAGAACAAAGAAAATACTTTCTAAAGGGATCATTTGCCAAAGGAGGTCTTATTATGTCTTCTGTTGCTGTGGTTACGGATAGCACAGCCTATATTCCGCAAAATTACCTTCAAGAATATCAAATCACGGTTGCACCACAAATTCTCATCTGGGGCGATCAAACCTACGAAGATGGAGTTGACATTCAACCGGACGAATTTTACCAGAGGTTAAAGATCGCCACCGTCATGCCCACATCTTCCCAAGTTTCCATCCCAAAATTTCGGCATCTCTTCCAGTCCCTCCTTGACCAAGGAAAAGAAATCATCGCCATTCTTATTTCAGAAAAGCTCTCCGGCACCATTGACTCGGCTAAACAAGCAAAAGAAATGCTGTCAGGCTCACCCATTGAAATCGTCGATTCTTACACGACCGCTATGGCAATGGGTTTCCAAGTGTTGACGGTTGCCCGCGCAGCTCAAGCCGGAGCAAGCCTGGCGGAGTGCAAGCGTGTAGCGGAAGAAGCACGCAATCATACCGGAGTGGTCTTTGCAGTGGATACCTTGGAGTTTCTCTACCGCGGGGGCCGGATTGGGGGTGGCAGCCGCTTTTTGGGAACAGCGCTCAATATCAAACCGATTTTAGAAGTACGCGGTGGACGGGTGGAAGCTGTCGAACGCATCCGCACACGCAAAAAATCATTACTGCGCCTAATGGAAATCGTGGAAGAACGCGTGCAGGGCAAAACGCCGTTGCGACTGGCAACCCTCAACGCCAATGCCGAAGAAGACGCACGCTTTTTGCTAGACGAATTATCCAAAAAGCTCAATCCGACCGAGTCCATCTTCTCAACCGTCAGCCCGGTGATCGGCACCCATGCCGGCCCGGGTACGGTCGGAATCGCCTACATGGCTGGAATGTAAGCGATCTTCCTTTGAGCGGGAGCTATCGAACCAAGCCCTGTTAAAGCGTTCATTGATATGCTTGGCTCCCGCTCCCTTCCTTTACCCCATCTAAGATTCTGGATAGGCACTTGCCCCCTCCTAACCTGTGTTTGGGTTCCTAAAAAATAAAAAATCATATCCCTTGACAAACGATAATCAAGTGAGTATAGTATCTCCCATTAAGGTTGGTTGAAATATGGATGATTCATCCTCTGAAGTAGATTTAGATATCGATCATCAGCACTCCAAGCGCCGATCGCCGCATTTGCGCTAGGCAGGGGTTCTTCCATAGCTTACTCAAACCCCGCCAGCATTTTGCGGCGGGGTTACTTTTTGGGATAAAGCTATGGGAGTTTTCCGTTATCTTTTACCTCCACAAAAACGCCTTGAACGCACCTTTACCCTCGGGGATGTAATTGTTCTGCTCCTCCTCGCCAGTCTGCTATATGCCGGCGTTCGATTAGCAGTCAAAGCACCCGAAGTCATCACCGGCCCGCACATCTCCCTTTCCACGTCTGCCCTGCCTTGGTACACCCTCCTCTCGCTTGGCAGGATGTTCGCAGCCTATTTTCTCTCTTTAGGATTTACATTGGTCTATGGGCGCGCTGCAGCCTACAACCGGCGAGCAGAGATGGTTTTGATGCCCCTTCTCGATGTGCTGCAATCGGTGCCGATCTTATCCTTTTTACCCGTGGTTTTGCTGAGTTTGAGCGCCTTTTTACCCCAGCGTCTGGCAGCCGAGTTAGCTTCGATCGTGCTGATCTTTACCAGCCAAGCCTGGAATATGACGTTTGGATGGTACCAATCTCTCACTACCATCCCCAACGAATTGCGCGAAGCCAGCGCCATCTTTCGCCTGAATGCTTGGCTGCGGTTTAAGCGCCTCGAACTGCCCTTTGGCATGATCAGCTTAGTCTGGAACAGCATTATGTCCTTTGCCGGCGGTTGGTTTTTCCTTATGGCGGCTGAAATCTTTACCGTAGGCAACCGCGATTTCCGTTTGGCCGGCTTAGGAGCTTACCTGCAAGAGGCTGCGAATCAAGGAAATACCCAAGCCATTCTGTGGGGTGTGTTCACATTGATTCTCACCATCGTCGCTCTAGACCAATTCTTATGGAGACCATTGCTGGCATGGAGCGATCGCTTCAAACTTGAAATGGTAGAAAGCGATCAGCCGCCCAGCTCTTGGTTTTACGATCTGTTACATAAATCCCGCTTGTATGGATGGATGCAAAAATCGCTCCTCACCCCTCTAACCGAGCGTTTCGATCAGTGGATGCTGCACATTTCCACTTCGGCATCAACCTCGATTGAGAAAGAGAACAAAATCTCGCCAGGCATCGTTCTGTTTTATGGTTTGATCCTCATCACCGTCAGCTATGGTAGCTATCGCGCATTGGTGATGTTGGCTTCTATTTCTCTCAACCAGTGGTTGGAAATTGGGCTTGGGGTTGGCGCTACGCTCCTGCGAGTTGTCATTTCACTCCTGATTGCTCTATGCTGGACACTCCCCTTAGGGGTCATGGTTGGCACAAAACCAGACTTAGCCCGTTTCATTCAGCCGCTCATTCAGGTTGCCGCCTCCATCCCTGCGACGGCAATCTTCCCAATTCTCTTGATGTTCCTCATTCACCTCAGTGGTGGGTTGAATGTTGCAGCAATTTTACTCATGTTAATGGGAACGCAATGGTATCTGCTGTTTAATATCATCGCTGGCGCCAGCGCTATCCCGCAAGACCTCAAATACACCACTGCTCTGCTGCAATTGTCGGCAAAAGAGAGGTGGCGCACTTTGATCCTACCCGCTCTCTTTCCATACTTAATTACCGGCGCCATTACCGCTAGCGGTGGGGCATGGAATGCCAGCATTGTTGCCGAGTATGTCCATTTCGGAGGTCAAACCATCTCGGCAATCGGAATCGGGGCTTTGATCTCGCACGCCACCGCTATCGGAGACTACCACCTTCTGCTTGCTGCCACCTTGAGCATGATCTTAACCGTGGTGTTGCTCAACCGCTTGTTGTGGAGAAGGTTATACCGCATTGCGGAAGAGAAATATCGGATGGAGTAGCCTATGGAAAAGAACAACGCCCTGCTGAAATTGCGTCATATTCATCAAATCTACACCAGCGGATCACGGAAATTCACTGCCGTTCAAGATGTGAACCTAACGGTTTACGAGGGTGAGTTCATTGCCCTGCTTGGGCCTTCTGGCTGTGGCAAAAGCACCCTGCTGAGAATCATCACTGGCTTGCAAAAACCATCCGAAGGGAAAGTTCTCTACCGTGACCAACCGCTGGAGGGGGTAAACCCCCATGCTTCCATCGTGTTTCAGACCTTTGCCTTGTTCCCTTGGCTGACCGTTTTGGAAAACGTTGAGCTGGCGCTGAAGGCGCGCGGCGTGCCCGCCAATATTCGTACCCCGCGCGCCTTAGACCTGATCGACCGCGTTGGGTTGGACGGCTTCGAGTCAGCTTATCCACGCGAACTCTCTGGAGGAATGCGCCAGAAAGTTGGTTTCGCGCGTGCCATGGCTGTTGAACCAGAACTGCTCTGCTTGGATGAACCTTTCTCTGCGCTCGATGTCCTCAGCGCCGAGTCCCTGCGCAACGAGTTGATGGAACTCTGGACAACCGGTAAAATTCCGACCAAAGCTATTCTCATGGTCAGCCACAACATCGAAGAAACCGTTTTTATGGCCGATCGCATCGTGGTGATGGACAAGGAGCCCGGGCGCATTCTCTCGGAGTTAACCATCACGCTGCCTCACCCCCGCCAGAAAAAGTCGGACGAATTTCAAATGCTGATCGACCAAGTCTACAGCATGTTAGCCGGACAAACCCAACCCGAGATTGTCGAATTGGGGAGCGCGCCGGGAGAGCCTGGCATTACCCGCTCCTTGCCTAAGGTAACCATCACCGATCTAGCCGGCTTCCTCGAGAATTTATCCGAGATGCCGCAAAACCGCGCCGATATCTATCGTTTGAGCGAAGAACTGAACGTCGACTCTGGTCATATCTTGAGCTTGACCGAAGCGGCTGAATTATTGGGGTTTGCCACCATTGCCAAAGGGGACATTACCCTGACGTCATTGGGAGAGACCTTTGCTGAAGCCAGTATCCTCGCCCGCAAGGAAATCTTTGCCACCCGCATTCGCCGTTTGCCCTTGGTACGCTGGTTGCTCAGCCTGTTGAGTTCCTCGGATCGCAAGGCTTTGCCAACAGGAGTGATCCTCACTGCATTGGAGCTTGAATTTCATAAAGAAGAGGCCGAGCGTCAGTTAGAAACCTTGATCAACTGGGGCCGCTATGCAGAAATTCTCTCCTATAACGATGACCAGGAAATATTGTACTTAGAGGCAGCCCCGGAACTTGTGCCTCAAGCCGCTTGAGCTTTGCCTATAGCACCGCCTTTGATGACATTTTTCACTTGTCCAAAAGGCTTATCTTGTGGTATGGTTTAACCGTCTCAAATGTTTTTCACGAATTTCAAAATAAAAGGATGGAGAAATGAAGAAAATCACTTGGTTGATTTCCCTGATCGTCTTGGTTAGCCTTCTTCTCACCGCCTGCGGCGGAGGGGCTCAGAGCCATCTTGAAAAGATTAAGCAAGCCGGGGTTATCAAAGTTGGCACGAGCGCCGATTATCCCCCTTTTGAATACGTTGACGAAAACGGCAACAAAGCCGGCTTTGACATCGAACTGATGGAAGAGATCGCCAAACGAATGGGGGTTAAGGTGGAATGGGTGGATATGCCCTTCGATAGTTTGATCGCCGGCGTGCAAGAAGGCAAGATCGATTGCTCAATCTCGGCGTTCAACTATACCGAAGAGCGCGATAAAGTGGTCGACTTCAGTGAAGCATACTACACGGCTGAAGATGCCTTCCTAGTTGCCGAAACCTTCACTGGAAGCATCACCAAGCCCGAAGATGTCGCCCAATATAAAGTCGGTGTCCAAAGCGGCACAACCCAAGATGATTGGTTGACCAATGTCTTACAAATCCCTGAGCAGAATCTTTCGCGCTATGATCGCGCCGATCAGGCTGCCCTAGACCTGAAAAGCGGGCGGATTGATGTCATGATGGCTGATGCCATCCCTGCCAAAGCCCTTGCGCAAAAAATTGGTGGCTTAAAAATCGTCTACACCGGGGTGCTTTCCAGCGGACCGATGAACATCGTGCTGCCGGATGGAGACACCGAACTGGCACAAGCCATCAATGACATCCTGAAGCAATTGCAGCAAGAAGGCTTCATTGACCAACTAGCGCAAAAATATTTCACCGAATAACTTGTACCAAATGGAGATGGGCAGGGCAAATTCCCTGCCCATCTTTGCAATGGGTTAGCAAGCTGTGATTAACCAATTCTTCGCTTATATCCTACAGGGCACCTCTGTCACCGTAGCGGTAACCTTGGTGGCTTTACCCCTGGGACTGATTCTCGGCTTGCTGTTTGCTTTAATTTACAACTACGGCGGTTTTTGGGTCTCGCGCTTCGCGGCGGTTTACAGCCTGGTCATGCGCGGTGTGCCGCCGATTGCCCTGCTTTTCATCTTATATTTCCTCCTCTCCGGACAGATGGTTAATCTATCGCCTTTCTGGGCTGGCTCCATCTCGTTAGGGATCATCAGTTCAGCCTATCAAATGGAAATTTTACGCGGCGCACTGCAAGCGGTTGGCGAGGGCCAAATGATCGCGGCGCGCGCCATCGGGATGACCCGCCTGCAAGCCATTCGTTATATTATCATCCCCCAAGCGATTCGCTTAGCGATTCCACCTTGGTCAAACGAAGCTTCGATTGTGCTCAAAGACTCTTCGTTGGTCTATGCCATCGGTGTACCAGAAATCTTACGCCGTGCCCAACAATTGAGCGCGACCACCCAACAACCTTTCTTAGCCTTTGGCGCGGCGGCGTTAATTTACTTTGTCCTGGTTTTTCTCGTTAATCGCGGTCTAGACCTTCTCGCCGAGAAAACCAAACTCCCAGCCTCAATGGCTTGATTTGCAGGAGACTGAGTCATGACCGATTCGCCATATATCCTACAAGCCAAAAACCTGACGAAAATCTACGGCGAGAATGTCATTTTCAAAGACATTTCCTTAGATGTCAAAAAAGGTGAAACCATTGTGATTATCGGGCCAAGCGGCACCGGTAAAAGCACACTGCTACGTTGTCTCAATCTTCTGACACCCGTTAATAGCGGACAAATTTTCCTCGAGGGGGAGGAAATCACCGCCCATGGTGTCGATCACGACCAAGTGCGTCAAAAGATCGGCATGGTGTTTCAGAACTTTTTGCTCTTCAACCACCTAACCGCGCTGGGCAATGTGATGATTGGGCTGACCAAAGTCAAAAAGATGCCTACCGAGAAAGCCAAACAAAAAGCTTTACACGAATTAGAACGGGTAGGCTTGGCTGACCGCGCCCATCACTACCCAGCACAGCTTTCGGGCGGGCAACAACAACGGGTCGCCATTGCCCGTGCCTTAGCGATGGATCCGTTGGTGATGCTCTTCGACGAGCCAACCTCGGCGTTGGATCCAGAACTGATCGGCGAAGTCTTAGGGGTCATGGAACAACTCGCTCACGAACACATGACCATGTTGGTCGTCACACATGAAATGGGGTTCGCCCGCGAGGTGGCAGACCGCATTATTTTCATGGAAAAAGGCAGGATCGTCGAACAAGGCTCACCCGAAGAACTCTTTGAACATCCGCAACACGCCCGCACGCGGGAATTTCTGGGCAAGATCAGCGAGCTTTACGGAAAGAAAGAGAAGAAATGATCTCCTTCTTTGAGTTCTTCGTACGTTTTCTGCCGGATCTGTTGAGCGGGATGGGGATGACGTTGCTGCTTACTGCCGAAGGCGTTTTGGCAGGATTTATTTTGGGGCTGGCAGCCACCCTAGCCCGTACCTATGGAGGCAAATTTTGGCGCAATTTAGCCATCGCCTATATCGAACTCTTCCGCGGAACACCTTTACTGGTACAGGTATTTTTACTCTATTATGGCTTGCCCGGTTTAGGCATCACGCTCAGCCGTGAATGGTCTGCCTTCCTGGCACTGGGACTCAATTCGGGAGCTTATCAAGCGGAATATTTGCGCGGTTCGATTCTCGCCATCGGCGAAGGGCAAATGTTAGCCGCCCGTGCTATTGGCATGTCCAAATGGAAGGCTGTCTTCTATATCATCCTGCCCCAAGCGTTACGTCTTGCCATCCCGGCTTGGGCAAACGAACCGGTCTCCCTGCTCAAAGCGACTTCGGTGGTCTTCCTAATCGCCGTGCCAGAGCTGATGACCCGTGCGAAACTGATTGCCTCGCGCACCTATGACCCAATCAGCTCCTACCTAGCTGTTGCCGTGTTGTATTTAGTCTTGGTTTATCTGGTTGATGCCGCCATGAAATGGCTGGAGCAACGCACACGTCTGCCGGGCTTATCAGCGGTCAATGAAAGCTCGTGACGGATGACCAATTGATGCGGTTGCTCTCGCCAATATTTTCCATTCTTTCCTCTCCTCCCTCCCGATCAAGCTAGATCAACCACCTACGTCTTGATGCCCCTCTAAAATATGACATTTGTCAGGCTTGATATTGGATTCAATCTTTGATACAGTAGGGATAAATTGGCTGGTGGTTTTACCACAGGAGGAATGATGGAAACGATTTTGGAACCCCTTCAAGTGCAGAGCCTCAAAGAAGCCTGCATCACCAAGCTCCAAGAACTGATCCTTTCCGGCAAATTGAAGATCGGAGAAACCTTGCCCCCAGAACGACGCCTGGCAGAGCAGTTAGGCGTCAGTCGTCCGGTGCTGCATGAAGCCTTGGTTGACCTGGCTGCAAAAGGCTTGGTCACCATCGTCCCGCGGCGGGGGGTGTTCGTCAGCGATTTCAGGACGAGCGGCTCATTGGCAATGCTGACCGCTTTGATCTCCTATCACAAGGGCGAACTCGATCGCCCGTTTTTAGAGAGTTTAATCCAAATGCGTTTATTGATGGAAGTGGAAACGGCTCGTTTGGCTGCCATCCACCGCACCCCAGAACATCTCCAGCAATTCCACAGCCTGCTAGAAGAGGAAGGGCGCGTCAACCGTCAGGACGTCCAAGCTCTAGCAGAGATTGACTTCAGATTTCATCAACTGATTGCCATTGCTTCTGGGAACTTGATTTACCCGTTGGTGATCAACTCCTTCAAGCCGCTTTACACGAACCTGACCAGCCGCTTTTTTAAGCACCATCTAGGCGATCAGGTCATCGAGGAAGTCTTCAACTTCCATCGCCAACTCGTTCAGGCCATCCAAAGCCTTAATCCACACATTGCTGCAATGATTATGAGAGAAATGTTGAATCACGGCGCCCGTCACCTGATGTCCCTTATCGGAGGAAAGAATGGCAACCCTAACCTGTGAACCCCCAAAAACCAAATATTCGATCAAGACCCCGTACAATCTCTCTCCGCGCATCCAATGGTTGCGAGATTACTACTTTGAAGGGGTCAAACGGCGCTGGAACAACGAAGCTACCTCTTGGACAACCGGCACGCCATGGGATTTTCAGTTCGAAGAGATCTCGTATTACATCGTCCCCGAGACCTACACCTTTTTCCAAACCTTTCGCTCCTGTTTCATCCAAAACGCTCGCCCCGTAAAACTGCATCCTGATTTCTGGAAATGGAGCCTGCCGGAACGGCGGGCTTGGTTTGTGCGAGAGATCATGGTCAACTATCTGCCTCATGAGATCTTACCAGGCGACCTAATCGCCGGGGCACGCTTCAATGTGCAAACCTCCACTTGCTTGAACAAAAAAGAAGCCAGAGCGTATGAAAAATTGGTCTATGGGAAAAATGGCACCCGCCAAGCCGTAAAATGGTTCCACGACCATGGCTATGGCAACGCTGGCTGCACCGGCGGGCATCTGATTCCTGACTATGCCCGCGTGATTCAGCGAGGCTGGAAGGACATTTACGCCGAACTTCAACAACGCTACCAAGCCCTCTCACCCAAAGAACAAAAAGGACGTAAAGGGGCTCAACTGCGCGCCATGCTAACGGCAGCCACCATGGCGCGCGATGTGGCACAAAAATACCGCCAAGAATGCTTGCGATTGGCAGAAAGGGAGACCGATCCAATCCGCCAAGCCGAGCTGCTGCAAATGGCAGACAATCTCAGCCGGGTTCCATGGGAGCCATCCCAGACCTTTTGGGAAGCAGTTCAAGCGCTTTGGTTAACCCACATGCTGATCATGAGTGAAGAAAATTATCCCGGCCCAGGCTTGTCGTTTGGGCGGATTGACCAATACCTCTATCCGTTATGGAAAAAGTCGCTCGCAGAAGGAATGGATCGAGAATTCGGCAAGGAAATCCTGAAATGCTTTTGGGTGCATTGTAATACCGCCTACGATAACCTAATTCGCACCGGCGCCAACCAAGGCATCACCGCCGGCTATGGTCAACTGCTCACCCTCTCCGGCATGGGCGCCGGCGGACGCGACCTGACCAACGACCTCACCTATGCCATGCTCGAAGTGATCGACGAGATGTCGCCCATTCTAGAGCCAAAACCCAATGTGCGTCTACATCGCAACACTCCTGACGAGCTGCTCGATAAGCTAGTTGAGATGATTGCCTCCAGCCAAGGGTCGCCTTTCCTGCTCAATTTCGATGAGCGTTCCATTGCCGGGCTGCTCAGAGAAGCGAAAAAGGCTCACGTGGAACATTTGATCAACGAGAGCAACGTCTTTGACTACGCTCCGGTGGGCTGTCTAGAGAACACCATGGTGGGCAACGATCGCTCCGGAACGGTAGATTTGAACCTCAACTTGCTCAAAGCGGTTGAGTTAGCCCTGACCGGCGGTTATGATCTGAATCCCTTCACCGATGAAATGACCGGCAAGACCGACCCGCGCATTCGTTTTGGAGCGGACACAGGAGATGCCACTCATTTCCAAACCTTTGAGCAATTTTGGCAAGCGTATGCAACACAAACGGCGTTCATTGTCCGCAAAATCGTTGAGCTTTTCGAGCAAACCGAACGCGTTGTTGCCACGTTCTCGCCGACACCCTATCTCTCTTGTTTAGTGCGCGGGTGCGCTGAGAAAGCCCTAGATATCACACAAGGTGGTGCGGAGCTTTGGTTTGCCACCATCGAAGGGGTCACCTTTGCAACCACTGTTGACTCGCTGTTGGCGATCAAGTATTTGGTTTACGACAAGAAAATCTGCAGCATGTCACAGCTCATCCAAGCCCTCAAGGACAATTGGGTCGGACACGAAGTCTTACAAGCACAAGCTTTGAACAAAGCCCCCAAGTATGGGCGGGATGACGACCAAGCCGATGAGATGGCACGCCGAGTGATGGAGTTGTGGACGGAGGAAACCTGGAAATACAAAACCCGCTGGACAGGGCGACAGATGCGCCCCGGAATGCTCTCTTGGAATTATTGGGTCGGTGACTCGTATATCCTGCCCGCCAGCCCAGATGGGCGTCCGAAGGGCAAGTTCCTCTCCAATGCTCTTTGCCCCTCCAACGGTGCAGACATCAACGGACCAACAGCCAATGTCAATTCGGTCGGCAAAGCCTTGGGCGGCAAGAGCAAAAACGGCGGCGGAGACTGGGAAAAATATATCAATTACCTGCCAAACGGCGGCAGTCATACCATGACTTTCAGTCCCTCCTTGCTGCGCGACCCTGAACACCGTCAAAAATTCAAAGCCTTCTTGCGTGGCTACATCGAAAACGGTGGCACCGCCTTACAGATTAACCTGATTGACGCTGATATTCTGCGCGATGCCCAAAAGCACCCAGAGAATTACCGCCATCTGCTGGTGCGCGTGACCGGCTATAACGCCTACTTCACCTCGATTGGCAAAGAATTACAGGATGAAATTATCGCCCGAGAAGCCCATCGGATGTAGCCTTCCATGAGCCCTTTAACTGCCCGCATCCTCCATTTACAGCGCTTCTCCACTGAAGACGGCCCAGGCATTCGCACGACGGTGTTCTTCAAAGGCTGTCCGTTGCGTTGCGCTTGGTGTCATAACCCGGAAAGTATGTCTCCCAACCCTCAACTCCAATGGTTGGAAACCCGTTGTATCGGTTGCAATACTTGTATTCAAACTTGTCCGCAGGGCAACCTCCGCCGCGCGCCAAATGGCAGTTTACACATCGCCCGCGACGACTGCCTAGCATGTGGCAAATGCGTGGATGCTTGCCCCGCCAACGCATTAGAAATGTTAGGGCATACTGTATCCTTAGAAGACCTGCTTGCCGAAGTCTTGAAAGACCGCAGCTATTATGAGACATCGGGCGGTGGAATTACCGCTTCGGGCGGTGAACCCGGCTTACAAGCCGACTTTGTCGCAGAATTCTTCCGCCGATTGAAGCAAGAGCACCTCTCGACTGCCTTCGACACCTGCGGCTTGATTGCGAGCGCAGCATTCGAGAAAATCCTCCCCTATACCGATTGGTTGCTCTATGACTTGAAAGAAATCGATGAGGAGAAACACCGCCGTTTCACTTCACAAGGCAATCAACGCATTTTACAAAACCTGCTTCAAATCGGGGAATGGATGAATGATTTCCCCACCTTGCATCTGTGGATTCGGACACCGCTCATCCCGGGTGCCACCGCCCGCACCGACAATTTGTTGGGCATTGGCGACTTCCTGATCAAGAACCTGAATGGCAAGGTGGAACGCTGGGAGCTATGCGCCTTCAATAACCTCTGCCGAGACAAATACCGACGCTTGGGGATGGATTGGGACTATCAACACACGCCCTTGTTGACCGCAGAGGAATTGACAACCCTGACCGAAGCAGCGCGGGTGTCGGGTTTCCCACCCGATCTAATCATCCCTACAGGTGCCACCCGTGTTCAAGTGCTCGAAACCGAAGGAGAAACCCTATGAACCCGACTTACCCTTTTTTCTCTGATGAAGACTTAAAACGGCTCGAACCTTTCTTGAAAATTGGGCTGCTAGCAACGGTTAATCCTGAGGGCTTGCCTCACCTCACGTTCATCTCCAGCCTGAGGCCCAATACTCCCACGCAATTGACTTTTGGGCAGTTTTCCGAGGGTAAAAGCAAAGAATACATCCGCCAAAACCCGAAAGTCGGTTTCCTGATGATGACTTTGCAAAAAGACCTCTGGCGCGGCAAAGCAACCTTCACTCACACCGCCAAACAAGGGGCGGAATACGACGATTATAACAATGTGCCCATGTTCCGCTACAACTCCTATTTCGGCGTGCATACGGTTTATTACCTAGACCTGCTCTACCATCTTGGGCGTCAACCCTTACCGATGAATCAGATTATCCCGGCTGCCATTTTGACCCTCCTGGCAAAAACAGTAGCTCCGCTGCGCCATCAGAACCCAGTCTTTAATATTTGGACGCGCCAACTGCTTGCCAAGCTCGATACGCTGAAGTTCTTAGCCTATATCGATCAAGATGGTTACCCCATGATCATTCCAGTAATCCAAGCCCAACCGGCTGGGCTGGAACATTTGCTCTTCTCGGCGCAGGTATATGGCGAAGAGATACGAGGACTTCAAGCGGGCACACCGGTTGCCGTGCTGGGTTTGGCATTAAGCATGGAAGACGTCCTGGTGCGCGGTGAGTTTCAGGGTTTGAAACGTCGCGCCGGTATCGTCTGTGGGCAAGTCAAGGTTGATTGGGTTTACAACTCGATGCCTCCTGCGCCAGGCCAAATCTATCCCCCGTTGCCCCTTGAAGCGGTGCAGGAATTTTAACAAATCCATTCTCCTACAACTTGAGATAGACCCTCAGGTCAAGGGCATGAAGGCTCTTGACCTTTTGGCGTTTTGCTAAGGAGAAAAAACGCACCGGTTGCAGGGTGAAATCAAGTCAGGTTGAGGGAAGTGCCGCCTCATCCTTGGGAATCAAGATCGGTATGAGCACCAACTTTTACCCTACTTAAGATCTGACGTTACGCAGTTCATTCGTGCCGCGACATTCATGTCGCCTGAAACCACGAGATAAATCTCGCGCTACTGCGTAAGGTGAGTTAAGATTTCTTTTACCAACCCAGGACCCTTATAAACCAAGCCTGTATACACCTGAATGAGATTCGCTCCCGCGTCTAACATTTGCAGGGCTTGCTCAGCCCCCAGAATTCCCCCTACCCCAATGACCGGGAGAGCTTCCCCCCACTGTTGACGAATTTTCTTCACCATCGCCAGGCTTAGAGGGAATAAAGGCAATCCGCTTAAGCCACCGCTTTCGCTTGCCCGAGAGCTAAGTTGAAGAATGTCCGGGCTTAAGCCTTGGCGTTGAATGGTCGTATTCGTAGCGATCACCCCATCCATTTCTTGTTTCTGGATCACCTCAAGCACATCCCCTAACTCGGCATCACTCAAATCCGGGGCAACCTTCACCAGAATGGGTATTCGCCGACCCAACTCAGCTTGAGCTGCCTTGCGACGTAGGTTCAAGCTGCCCAATAGGTCATCCAACGCCTGACGAGCTTGCAATTGACGCAACCCAACCGTATTGGGAGAACTGACATTGATCGCCAAGTAATCCGCCAGCGGAGCAAAGATGTCGAACAAAGCCAGATAATCTTCTACGGCTCTTTCCAAGGGAGTATCTTTGTTTTTTCCCAAATTGACCCCGAGGATGACATCCCTGGAAGGACGATGACGAAGCTGACCAGCCACAAAGGCCGCTCCTCGTCCAGGAAAGCCCAGACGGTTGATGAGTGCCTGACACTCTGGCAAGCGAAAGAGGCGCGGCTGCGGGTTTCCGGGTTGAGGCTTGAGAGTCACGGTGCCGATCTCGATGTGCCCAAATCCCAAGCAAGCTAATCCCTTCCAGGCGACACCGTCTTTATCATAGCCGGCTGCTAATCCAACCCAATTGGGGAAAGTCAACCCAAAACAGGTTACCGGCTGAGGCGTTGCCGTAAAGAGCTTTTTAAGCAGAGAGGCGAGCGGCGGGACACGTCCACTCGTCCCAATCAAGGTTAAGGTCAGCTTGTGAACCAATTCCGGGTCAAAG
This sequence comes from Anaerolineae bacterium, assembly GCA_003130835.1. Taxonomy (GTDB): domain Bacteria; phylum Chloroflexota; class Anaerolineae; order Anaerolineales; family UBA4823; genus NAK19. The sequence continues at coordinate 27,413 of QEXX01000016.1, forward strand.
CGGAAGAGGACATCCCGCACTGGTGCATAGAGACTCATTCCGATGCTGTCCTTTGCAGAAATGTCCGCACTTCTTGACAGGTTTGGGCGTCAAGCTTGCCTTGCCGTTGCCATTCATCGAGTAATTCGCTCAAACGAAACACGCTATGCAGCGTATAGCCTCGCTCTGCCAAGGCTTCGGCTGCTCCAGATTGGCGGTCAATCAAAACCACCACATCCTTGACGGTTAAGCCTGCCTGAGTGAGCTTTTCAATCCCCTCAAATTTGCTACCGCCGGTGGTTGCCAAATCGTCAATCAAGACCACTCGTTCGCCCGGATAATACTCGCCTTCGATGTCGGCTCTCGTGCCATACGCTTTTGCTTCGCGGCGCGGGTAAATCCAGGCATACTCCCCTTGCAAGCTGATGGCTGCAGCGATGGGCAAGGCTGCATAAGGAATCGCTGCCAAGCGGTCAAAGGTCAATTGCGCTAAAATGGGTAAATAGGCAGCCGCCACTTCTGCCAAGAGGGAGGGATACCCCACCAGACGGCGCAAATCAATGTAAATTGGCGAGATTAACCCAGATTTCAAGGTAAATTGACCAAACCGTACACAGCCGCTTTCCAACAAACCATCGGCGACGCGACGCAATTGGGAGGAGAAAGGCAAGCGCGTGAGCTGGCGCTCCTGCTCTTGGAGAAGCTGCGCACGGTAACGATTGATCCTCTCTTGGAACTGCCTTGCTGCTTCAGGTGGATTTAGGCTATGCGCAATTGAACGGGAGACATTGATTAGCATCCCCAAGCCATCTCCCCGTAATCCACTCCGTAATGCAGCCTCCAAATCTCCCCCTTGCGCTCCAACCCCCGGCACTAACAACCACAGCTCTGGAACGATGGCGCGAATGCGTTCAATTGCCTCTGGATAGGTCGCTCCAGCAACCAACCCAACGTTCCCCCGCTGGTTGAGCTGGTTAGCCAACTGTGCCACTCGTTCATATAGCCTTTCCCCGACAGCCCCCTTACCAGTTAGGCGCGCTTCCTGCAGGAAATCGGCACTCGGGTTAGAGGTCTTGCAAAGGAGGAAAGCACCATGTTGGGGATCGGTGACAAATGGCTCAAGCGCGTCCACGCCCAAATAAGGATTAACCGTGATCGCATCTGCCCCTAACCACTCGAAGGCCGCCCGAGCATAGGCTTGGGCGGAAGAAGCGATATCCCCTCGCTTAGCATCCAAGATCAATGGGATGTCCTTTGGAACCGAAGCGATGATTTCCTTCAATACCGCCCAGCCCTCCGAGCCGAAGGCTTCAAAAAAGGCACTATTCGGTTTGAACGCTGCCGCATAAGGGGCACATTGCTCGATCAAATCCAAACAATATCGCCGCAACGATTCCGCCGTCGGTTGCGGCAGATCGGAGATTTGTGGATCGATGCCGACGCAGAGCAGCGAAGGCACTGTGCGGCAGCGTTCTTCTAATTTCTCGACAAAGGCTTTCATGAGGGAATTAGGCTCTTCCTAAAACCATCGCCAATAATGCCATGCGCACGTACAAGCCATATTCCATCTGGCGGAAATAGGCTGCGCGGGGATCACTATCGAACTCCATACTGATCTCGCCCACGCGCGGCAGGGGGTGCATGACGATCATACGGTCTTTGGCTGCCTGCATCACCTGCGGGGTGATCACATAGGCGTCCTTAACGCTTTCATATTCGTCCAGATTCTCAAAGCGTTCTTTTTGCACACGCGTTACATACAAGACATCCGTCTGGGGCAAGACCTCATCCAAGCTCGTGTACTCCTTTTGGACGATATTCTTTTCATTTAGCTCTGCGATAATCTCTTCGGGCATGCGCAGGATTTCCGGTGAGACGTAGTTGAGTTTTACATCATACAGGGAGAGCAATCGGGCTAAAGAGTGCACCGTCCGTCCGTACTTTAAATCCCCTAACATGGTTACGGTCAGCCCATCTACCTGATTCAACTCACTGACAATGGTAAAGAGGTCTAACAAGGCTTGGGTAGGATGCTCACCCACCCCATCGCCGGCGTTAATGATCGGTTTGCGGGCATATTGGGCTGCCAAGGCGGATGCGCCGATCTCCGGATGGCGTAAAACGATCACATCGGCATAACACTCTAACGTCCGCACTGTATCGGGCAAGGACTCTCCCTTTGCAACCGAAGAGTACCTTACCTCATTGATTGGGATGACACTGCCTCCCAAGCGTTCCATCGCTGAAGTAAACGACGAAGACGTACGCGTGGAGGGTTCGTAAAACAAATTCGCAAGGATTTTACCTTTGAGCAAATCAAAGGTGCCAATGCGCTCAACCATCTCACGCATTTCGTGGGCAACGCCAAAGATATACTCCAAATCAGCGCGATTGAACTGTTTGACAGAGAGGATGTCTTTGCCATAAAAGCGCCCGGTGCGTTGCTCACCGAATGGCAAGTAAGGGCTTTGCTTGCGAAATGGAGGGAAATAGGTAGCCATACTCATTACTCCTAGTCTAAGATAAACCGATCTCTCGGATAGATTGACCAAAACCCGGCCAGGCGAATACCCGGCCTGCTTCATACGCGGTTTGGCCGCGTAAAACCACCCGCTGAACCCGGCCTTTCACCCGTCGCCCTTCAAACGGCGTCCAAGCACAACGGCTGTAAAGTTCTCGCCCTTGAATAACCCATTCTTGATCGGTATCTACTTCGACCCAAGTATCAGGTTGATCCGGGAGATGAAAGATCTTTTTCGGGTTGGTGTATAAACGTAGAATCACATCCTCCAAACTCAATTTCCCCTGGTGAACTGCGCTGAGCAGCAAAGGCAAGATGGTCTCCAGCCCAGGAAAACCAGGTGGAGGGTTCGGACCGTCTTTTTCACTCAGAGTGTGAGGAGCATGATCGGTAGCAAAACAATCGATGACCTCCAGGTTTTCCCATAAACAGCGTTGATCCTCCCTGCTATTCAAGCGCGGGCGCACTTCGCTGCGCCCTTCACCGATCAATAGAGCATCTTCCTCGCTCAAAAAGAGATGGTGGGGACAAACCTCGCAGGTGACCGCGATCCCTTTCTCTTTTGCTTTTCGAATCAGGAGAATTTCTTCTGCTTTCGAGACATGGGCGATATGAACCGGGCGATCAAATAACTCAGCCATGAGAATCATCGCCGCTAACGTGCGCCCTTCCGCATGAGCCACAATTGGGCTTTCCTTCGGCCAATTCTCGACGTGATCCATCCAGATGCGCATGTCATCAAGGCGTAGGGGCCCATAGGTTTGGTCAAGATACATTTTCAGCCCTGCTGCCCACTTTGCCAGACTCGGCAGGCTTTTAGCATTGTCGGGGCCGGCGCCAACATATTGGGCGTAGTCGCAACGCGCCTTCTGAGCTGCTAGGCTTAAGGCCTCCTGAAAGGTCGCTTCATCGGTAATCGGCGGCTGAGTGTTAGGCATAGCTAAAACCAGCGTAAAGCCTCCAGCCAAGGCGGCTGCTGTCCCGCTATCCCAATCTTCTTTATGCGTTGCGCCAGGCTCCCTCAGATGGACATGCACATCGATCAAACCGGGCAATCGAACAAAGCTCATCCTGCTCCTCTCCTAATAGACAAAAAAGAAGGTTGCTTTGGAAAGCAACCTTCCGACCTGCAAAAAGGGAAAATCCAGAAAAACGCCCTCAGAACATTGGATTCTGGGGCGTTGCTGTCTTAAGATTGAATAAACCTGCTCAAACATTCCGCATGATTTTACAGCGATTCCCGATTCTGTCAAGAGAAATTGGTTGGCATTAATCACCTTCTAAAGCGAAAAAAGAAATAGATGGTTTGTTCTCCCATAAAGCTGTGAGAATGAACTCGGCGAAGATCACCCGTAGATTCAGTTGTGGTCAAGCTCACCTAAGGGGCGGTTTACCAATTCCACTGGCGTAATTCCGCTAATGCTTGATAGGCGGTTAAGTCTAATTGAAGGGGGGTGATGGACACGTACCCTTGTGCAATTGCCCCATAATCGGTACCTTCCTCAGGGATAGCCGTAGGCGTTTCTCCACCGATCCAATAATACGGGCGACCGCGTGGATCAAGCCGTTTATCTAACGAATCCCGATAGACGCGTAACCCTTGGCGGGTCACGCGGAAACCCTTGATCTGTTCAAGCGGGAGAAAGGGAACATTGACGTTTAAGAACACCCCTTTTGGTAACCCTTTCTCAAAGACACGTTGCACGATTTGTTTTGCAATCACAGCCGCAGGCATGAAATCCAGCGCGGCTTGGTGATTATCCGGACCATCTAACGAGATTGCAATCGCAGGGACATTGCCCGTGATCACCGCCTCCATGGCAGCCGTTACCGTACCCGAATAGGTAACATCATGTCCGATATTGGAATTTGGATTAATGCCAGAGACGACCAGATCGATGGGTTTGGCTACCAAACCCAGCAAAGCTAACGCAACGCAATCGGACGGCGCCCCATCCGAGGCAAGCGCCGTGCAGCCATCCATGAGCACGACTTCCTTTACCCGTAAGGGTCGGTGCATCGTTTTGACATGCCCAGATGCTGACCAGTTCTGTTCTGGGGCAATCACACTGACCTCACCCAATTCGCGCATGGTTTTGACCAACGCCAACAAACCTGGTGCCATCACACCGTCATCATTGGTGACCAAAATGTGCATGATCAACCTCACACAACCCAGAGATTGAGTGAGATTATACCCCTAGCTTGCCCCGCTGTTAAAAACCACACTGTTCGACTCTTCGCCATGCATCCTCCTGAAGGAGTTTTCTTTCGCCGGCGACAATCAGAGAAGGGCTGCCAACAACAACAGCCCAATGCCATCTCTTGGCTGTTCTTTTGGCAATGGTGACCTCTGTTTCATCCCGCCAAGTCGTTTATTCCCTCACTCGATCCTCAAGGGCTGCTCGGAGCTGGCTCAGATAGGTCCCAGCAGCTTGGACGGGTTGCTCAGCCTGACGCACCACTTCAATCAAAGCCGAACCGACAATGACTCCATCGACCACCTGCCCCAATGAAGCTGCTTGTTCGGGAGTCGAGACTCCAAACCCAACAGCTAACGGAATGTTGGTTAATTGACGTACTTCATGTAGGAATTCGAAGAGATGAGGTGGCAAAGACTTTCTCGCCCCGGTGACCCCGGTTACGGAAACCACGTACAAAAACCCTTGCGATAACGCAGCAATGCGTTGGATGCGCGTCACCGGGGTAGTTGGTGCAATCAAATGTACCAAAGCCAAATGGTGCTTGCGGCAATGTTGACGCAATTCATCGGCTTCTTCCGGCGGCAGATCGGGAATGATCAATCCCTGCACACCGCTCTCGCTGGCAGCCTGAACAAACCGTTCTTCTCCATAGTTAAAAATCGGGTTGTAATACCCCATCAAAAAGATGGGCGTCGTCAGACCGCCTTGGCGCAGGTCTTGGACAAAGCGCAGACACGTTTGTAGGGTTACGCCATTCTTGAGAGCAGTCTGGGTCGAATGCTGAATGGTCGGACCGTCAGCCAATGGATCTGAAAACGGGATGCCCAGCTCGATCAGATCGGCGCCACTCTCTGCCAGTTTGCCTACAATTTCAAATGAAGTGGGCAAATCAGGATAACCGATGGTGAAATAGGGCATTAAAGCTGCTCGCCCCGTTGCCCGAGTGAGTTGGAAGGTATGTTGAATTAGTTCAAGAGCGTTCATCGGGTTTCTTTCCGTCTTTAGAAATCACTGCTGTTTGCGACAGCACCTGCATCACGGTATCTAAGTCTTTATCACCCCGACCCGATAAATTGACCAAAATCACCTGATCAGTCGGATAGCTTGGCGCTTGTTTAAGCGCTTCAGCGATGGCATGAGCCGATTCCAAAGCCGCTAAAATCCCCTCAGACTTGGCAAGCACCTGAAAGGCTTGTAGGGCTTCTGCATCGGTGGCAAAGGTGTACTCGGCTCTCGCAATCGAGCGCAAATAGGCATGTTGTGGGCCCACCGCGGGATAGTCCAAGCCTGCAGAGATGGAATGCGTCTCCGCAATCTGGCCATCCTCGTCTTGGAGCACGTAGGTCATCGTCCCATGCAATACGCCCAGTCTTCCCTTGCGGGGATCTGCGAAGCGTGCCGCATGATATCCGCTTTCGATTCCGTTGCCCCCGGCTTCGACGCCGATCAAGCGAACAGTCTGGTCGGAGAGAAAGGCGGAAAAAATCCCAATCGCATTCGATCCCCCTCCGACACAAGCGATGACCGCAGACGGGAGTTTTCCCTCTCTCTCAAGAATTTGCTGCCGTGCCTCCCTCCCGATAACCGACTGAAAGTCGCGCACAATTTGCGGGTAGGGATAGGGCCCCAAAGCAGAACCTAACAAGTAATGGGTGTGGCGGACATGGGTCACCCAATCACGGATGGCTTCATTGATAGCATCTTTGAGCGTTTTTGAGCCGCTGCTAACGGGTTGCACTTTGGCACCAAGCAATTCCATGCGCAACACATTTGGCTTTTGGCGTTCCATGTCCACTTCGCCCATATAAATCACACACTCTAAGCCGAGTAGAGCTGCTGCTGTAGCCGTTGCAACACCGTGTTGCCCTGCCCCCGTCTCAGCAATAACGCGTGTCTTTCCCATTCGTTTCGCCAACAAGGCTTGACCCAGCGCATTATTGATCTTGTGAGCGCCGCTATGGGCTAAATCCTCACGTTTGAGATAGATTTTTGCCCCTCCCAACGAATGGGATAACCGTTTCGCATAGCTTAAGGGAGTCGGCCGACCTACATAGGTGCGCAAAAGATCGTCAAATTCCTTTTGAAAATCCACATCTTCCATTGCCTGCCGATATGCCTCTTCCAGCTCATTCAAAGCCGGCATGAGCACCTCTGGGACATATTGGCCGCCAAAGGTTCCAAACTTTGTTCGATCGATCATGCTGTCTCCTTCTTCAAAGCCTCAAACGCGGTGCGCGCATTGCAAATGAAAGCTTTGATTTTGGCAAAATCTTTGATGCCTGGCGAACTTTCTACCCCTGAGGCAACGTCCACGCCCCAAGGCTTAACCCGCCTAATCGCCTCAGCCACATTTTCAGGTGTCAGGCCACCTGCCAATAAGAGAGGCATTTGTTCTGCCATCGAAGCCGCCACCTGCCAATCCACTGTTTTGCCTGTGCCACCATATTGACCGGGTATATCAGCATCCAATAAGAGCGCAGGAGGCGATTTCCGTCTGTAAATTTGCCCCTCCCCAATTGTAGCTACCGCTTGCTTTGCCAGGCGTACGGCTTTGAACGCCCGTTCGCCTAAACTTTGCTGCACTTCAAGACTCTCGTCCCCGCTCAGTTGGGCGAGGTCTAAATCGCATTGTTCAAGGATAGAGTGTACATCCGATGCTCCTAGATTGACAAATACGCCGACTAACAGCACCTGTGGAGCTTCCTGGCGGATTACCGGTACGATTTGGCAACACTGTGCAGGGGAGATGGCGCGCGGACTTGGTGGATAAAAGTTGAATCCTAGCAAATCCGCCCCGCAGGCTGCTGCAAATCGGGCTTCTTCAATGGATTTAATGCCGCAAATCTTGATCTTCATTGCTTTTTAGCAACAACTCGTTTAGTTTCTCGGCTGGATTTTCCGCCGTGACCAAAGCCTCACCGACCAACATGGCAGAGATACCGTTCTCCATCAACAAACGCACTTGCTTGGCAGTATGAATACCGCTCTCCGCCACAAATTGAATGTCTGACGGAACCAAGCGACGTAACTGCAGACAGGTTTGTAAATCAACCGAAAAATCGCGTAGATCGCGGTTGTTAACGCCTAAAATTTTCAAACCGCGTAGGCGCAACGCTTTCTCCACCTCCGCCGGCGTATGGGTTTCGACCAAAGCAAATAAGCCCAACGTTTCGGCTAGATCATGCAAGTCTTGCATTAGGTTCAAGTCCAAATAAGAGGCGATGAGGAGAATCGCATCCGCACCATTGGCTCGCGCCTCATAGACCTGATAAGGGTCACAGAAGAAATCTTTTTGGAGAATCGGAGGTCGTGAGGGCAACGCAGCGATTTCTTTGAGAACTTGAAGGTCACCGCGGAAATATTTTTGATCGGTCAGCACACTGATGGCTGCTGCACCATGGATGCTATACAATTGAGCCAGTTCAAGGGCTGAATAACGGTTGCCAAAATCACCTTTAGAAGGTGAAGCCCTTTTCACTTCGGCAATCAGAGCCGGTTGGGTTCGGCGCAAGGCAGACAGGAAATTATGAGCTGTAGGTTGCTCTTCGGCTAAGCGCCGCATGGTCGGCAAATCCATTCTGCCCTTTCGTTGCTCAACCTCCAGACGTTTATGGGCAAAAATGGTTTCCAGGAGATTGTCCGTTCGTTCCATCTTGTTTGCTCCTACCATCAGGAGACGGCGCTTGCCGGCACGCTAGCAATTAACTGCTCCAGTTTTTGGAGAGCCGCCCCGCTATCTAAGGACTGCGTTGCTTGTTGGAGAGCTTGTGGCAAGTCGCCGGTCACCATCGAAATCGCCATGGCGGCATTGAACAAAACCACATCTCGACAAGGAGACTGTACCTTCCCTTGCAATAATTCCCTCAATTGTTGGGCGTTTTGTTCTGGTGTACCGCCGCGTAAATCCTCTTCCCTAGCTGGTCGCAACCCATAGGTTTGCGCATCAACTTCAAAGGTTTCGAGCTTGCCATCTTGAGCCTTGGTAACCAGATTCTTACCGTTGGTGGTCAATTCATCTAAACCGCCAGCACCGTGCACAACAATCGTGGCGCGGTTTCCCAATTCAAGCGCCGCTTGAGCTAGCAATTCGGTCAAGGATGGATCGTAAACGCCGATCAACTGGTGCGTTACCCGCGCCGGATTGACCAAGGGACCCAGCATGTTAAAGATGGAGCGCTGTCCGATCTCACGGCGGGGTTTCAAGGCGAATTTCATCGCCGGGTGAAAGCGGGGCGCAAAGAGAAAACCAATGCCCACTTCTCGAATGCAATGGGCGACTTGCTCAGGTGTCAAGTCAATTTGGATGCCCAAGGCAGCCAAGAGATCGGCGCTTCCACACGTCGAAGAGACCGCTCGGTTGCCGTGTTTTGCCACTTTATAACCCGCACCAGCGATCACAAAGGCTGCCGCAGTCGAAATGTTAAAAGAGTGTTTTCCATCTCCGCCGGTGCCAGCCGTATCGAACAACGTGACGGTATCATCAAGGTTTGGCAGAGCCATTGCCTGAGCGCGCATCGCTTTAGCACAGCCAACGATCTCGTCAATCGTTTCCCCCTTCATGCGCAACCCCACTAAAAATGCCCCAATTTGAGCATCGGTGGCTTGCCCTGTCATGATCAATGTCATCGCTTCTTCAGCTTCTTGTAAGCTCAGATCTTTGCGTTGGACGATCTTGGCAAGGTAGGGTTTCAACATGGTCATTTCTCCTTTCGGTTTCGAGCTTTCAAAAGAAGCAAGGTTTGAAGAGGGTTGCTTTAGCGCAAGGAAGTTCTCTAGAATTTGTTTTCCATAGCTGGTCAGAATTGATTCAGGGTGGAATTGAACGCCGAAGATCGGGTAATGCTTATGGCGCAATCCCATCACAATCCCATCTTCGGTGCGCGCTGTCACCTCCAAGTCACTGGGTAAAGGTTCGCTCACGATTAGGGAGTGATAGCGGGTTGCCTCAAACGGGGATGGCACATTCCTGAACAACACATCGCCGTTGTGGTAGATCAGCGAAGTTTTTCCATGCATCAAAATCGGCGCCTGCAGCACCTTCCCTCCAAAGGCATGTCCAATACATTGATGTCCCAAGCAAACGCCTAAGGTCGGGATCGACTTGCCTAGCTGCAGAATCACATCGTTGGATATCCCGGCTTGGTGCGGGGCGCCCGGCCCGGGAGAGATGACCAAATGCGTGGGATGAAGCGCCGCAACCTCATCTACCGAGAGAGCATCATTGCGAAAGACAAGCACTTCAGCGCCTAATTCTCCCAAATATTGCGCTAAGTTGTAGGTAAACGAGTCGTAGTTATCAATGAGAACAACCTTAGCCAACTTACCATCGTTTACAATCGTTCCAACCGTTGTAGGAGCAGGTAGGGACTGTTCTGCTAGTTCGACGGCTTGAAAGAGCGCATTGGCTTTATTGAAGCATTCTTGATGTTCACGGCTGGCTTCGGAGTCGGCAACAATGCCTGCTCCGGCTTGAATTTCAACTTGGTTGCCAAGCATCACGATCGTGCGGATGGCAATACACGAGTCAAGCTCGCCGTTATAAGAAAAATACCCAACCACGCCCGCATACACACCGCGCGATTGTTTTTCCAACTCGTGAATCACTTGCATGGCTCGCACTTTTGGAGCACCACTGACTGTGCCGGCTGGAAACGTAGCCTGCAGAAGGTCAAACGCATCCAAGTCTTCCCTTAACTCCCCATCTACTTGCGAAACTATGTGCATTACATGCGAATATCGCTCGACCACCATCTGCTGCGATAGGCGCACCGTGCCGAAATGACAAACCCTGCCTAGATCATTGCGGGCTAAGTCAACCAACATGATGTGTTCGGCGCGCTCTTTGGGGTCAGCCAATAATTCCTTTTCCAAGCGGGCGTCTTCCTCTGGTTTATCCGCGCGCGGTCGGGTGCCGGCAATCGGGCGCAAAGAAGCCACTCCCCGCTCTAACCGTACATGCATTTCCGGTGAAGCACCAATCAGGTGAAAAGGCAATTCTCCCGCCAAATCCGCAAAATCAAAGTGGTACAGATAAGGGGATGGATTGAGGCGGCGCAAGGAACGGTAAATGGATAAAGGGGAAGCCTGTGTCTGACCAAGAAAGCGTTGTGATAGCACGATTTGGAAACAATCGCCCATGCGGATGTAGTCCTGAGCCCGACGCACCATGACTTCAAATTGTTCGGCTTTCAGCAAGGGCTGCAACCGCTGACGAACAGCAATGCGCTCACCCACAATTTCCTGGGGTAACGGTTGAAGCAGCCGCTTCTCAAGAGCATCCAGGCGCTCAACTGCCTCTGCAACAGCCTGTTCTTCTCCTTCGGAAACACAAACCAGCATCAATTTTCCAAAAGCATGATCAAAGGCAACAAAGCTGTTCACTTCCAGAAAGATCGCTTCCGGTAGATCAGGGCGGGGTTCGATAGCGACTGTTGGCTCAAAGTATCGGATAAAGTCATACCCCAAATAACCCACCAGACCGCCTAAAAACCGCAACGGGTGATTGATCTGACGGCTAGCGATCGGGGAATTTGGATGCAAGACCTCACGGAGTAGCTCAAAGGGATTTTGTCCCTGTTGTAGCGGAATACGCTCGATACCAGCCGGCGAATGGATGTGCCAGGCTTGATGGCGAAATACAAACGCGCGCTTCGGCCACACCCCAATAAAAGAAAATCGGGCAACTTGTTCACCACCGCTAACACTTTCCAGCAGGAAGGAAGCCCCTTCACCGCGTAATTTTAAGTACACAGAGAGGGGCGTTTCTAAATCTGCCCCTCGCTCCCGCACCACCGCAATGCGGCCATGAGGAAGCTCCAAGACCTGATCCGAGATCACCAACCTTTTATGCATCGTTCCATTCATCGCAAACCTCCAACGCAATGCTTTATTTCATCCGATAAAAAAGCGCCTCTTCGTCACAGGGACGAGAGGCGCTCCCGCGGTGCCACCCTGATTAGACTGGCTTTGGCGGTTGACCAAAAAACCCGTTGTCAGACAACGGGTTTGAAAAAGCCAGTCTCACTCAATCCGGGTACGACTTGGATACCAAGTTTATACCCTTTGCCACGATAACGGGGGCTTTTCCGGCACAGACTACTTCCCTTGCAAAGGGGTTCGCCTTGCAGCTCAGAGACCCATTCCCTAGCTCGACCTGGTCGGGTTCTCACCAGCCACCCGCTCTCTGTACCGTCCGAGGTCTAGGTACTTCTTCTCTTCTACGCTTTTACTGACAGTAAGTCTATTCTAATGAAGGTGCACGATCTGTCAATAAAAAAAATCCACAAGAAAGAATGGATAAAAATTGTAGAATTTGCCCAGCCTTCCAAAAGCTTTTTGGATCAATCTGACCAAGGGTTGCCCAATGCTTTTGAATCCCGTTGACAAGGAAGGGTGGAACACTATAATACACTTAAAGAATCATTCACAATCCAACACAGGCGCAGTCAACGCAAGATTTCCGTAGCGACTGAGAATTCCCAGAATGAGACAGATTCCCCATTGGGGTATACACAGAGCGAAAAGTAAGTGGGCTTTCTTTTCCGCACCGCAGGCTCGTGAAACTGTAGGCGAAATCCTTAACTGGCTGCGGGAGTATGCGGCTGTTCCAACCGTATTGAACGGAGACGCAGGTGATGGCAACCTATAGAGTAACCACGCGCTATACAAGCGGCTGGTACACGGTCATCTTGCCCACTGCTATCCTGCTTTTGGTCTGGGCAATCGTTTACTTCCTCCCCTTGATTCTAATGGATTGGACAGTGCCTGACTGGCTGGGGATACTACTCTGCTGCGGTGGTTTCATTCCGGGCTTTGTGACGGCTGTACTCACCTATGGGATTCTCCTGCGCCTTGCCAAGCGGGGGAAAGGGGAATTGGTTATAGAGGGAAATCGCCTCCGTTGGCGCAAGGGACACCGCTGGCAAGTGATGGACTTTGCCCGATCGCACAAAGTTGCCATTGCCGTCGGTCCCAGCGGCTTGGGACGGGCAAATGCGACCATCACACTCTACCCCAGCGTAGAAAAAATCCATCTCCAGGGTATGAACCGGGTGGATCTTCTGCACGACTTCCCCGAAGCTTGGTTTTTCGATGACCTCGCCCCCTTGCCCGACGAAGGAACATGGGGCTTTGAACTCTGCCACGAAGACCCCGAAGCCATCCGCTTCTTCCGGGCCTTGTTGGAGTGCTTGTGGCGCAATCGTGAGGACAATGAGCTCTTTCGCCTTTTTCAAAAGTACCCCTGGAACCGCCCCCCTCACCCAGCCTTCCGCTACATTCGGCACATCCCTTGGGAGCAGCGTACAGAAGAAGACCAGCGGCTGTTAGCCGAACTGCAAACCCAGTTTGTGGATGGCTTAACCAACGCTTTCGTCCGCGCTACACCCGACTATCTGGTAGGTTGGGTTTATCCCTCAGTCCGCAGCCTGTTCAGCCACGGACACCCTGACAATTATATCATGCCCTTAGGATATGTCACCGCTGAGTCATCTTTCGCAAGCTCGGAGGGTGGCTGTTCTCTGTTCGTGAAGGGTATCGATCAGAACGGCACCCCCCTGACCCTGACCTTTGATTGGTATGATACGGAGACAGAGGGCTATGAAGAGGCACGATTTTTTGTACGTTTCATCCAAGCCATGCGTTTTAAGGTTAGCGGATACCCACCTACGCGCTTCAATTAGCTTGTTGCTACACACTCAAGGAAAAAGTCTAAGTTCGAAGCGATACAACGAGAAGCTACCCGCTATGACGATCTTGCTCAAGATACGCTGCCAAAGCCTGGTTCTCTCTCACTTCACCACGATTTCTAAGTAGATTGGATCACCGAAGGGATTGCCTTGCGGGTCAAAAGCTTGCCAAGCGCTGCGCGCCATGCCGCTCTCCTGCGGCGCAACAAATCGGATATGGATTTGAAAACGAGTCCCACTGCGCGCCGGATAGAGGGCTTGTTCCACTGGGGCACCCAATTCAGAACCACCGATGAGCTTTAGGCGGTAACGGTCGTCAAAATTGCAGGTGCCATTATTCTCCACCTCCCAGACCTTATCGAGGATGGCACCGGGCTGCACCTCCGTGCCATCTGGGATGGTTTGATCGGCGACAAAGAGGAGAGAGTTTGTGCAAACCACTGTCGGTGTAGGCAATAAAGAAGGATTGAAAGATGTGGAGGGAGAGACTGGGGAGGCAACGGGTGAAGGGGGCAAGTAAACACCTTCAATGATTGGGGTTTCTCTAACCCCCAACCCACTACAAGCATTGACGAAACCAAGCGTCAAGAGAAAATAGCCGATGAGCAATCTCGCCCTAAACGATGTCATCGACCAAATCGTCGGCATCATCCGATCGGATCGGCAGAGGGACTTCTCCACTGAGAGCTTGCTGGCGGATGGCTAACTCGATTTCTTCGGCTAGATCGGGGTTTTGATGCAGGAAATCTTTAGCGTTTTCACGCCCTTGTCCCAGACGAATATCGCCGTAGTTATAGAACGAGCCGCGCTTAGTAATAATCTCCAATTCCGTAGCCAAGTCCAATAAATCACCAACCCGCGAAATGCCCTCATTGTACATGATGTCGAATTCCGCCGTGCGGAAGGGTGGAGCAACTTTATTCTTGACCACCCGCACGCGGGTGCGATTACCGATGATTTCATTGCCTAATTTAATGGACTGAATGCGCCGCACATCCAAACGCACCGAAGCGTAAAACTTCAACGCCATGCCCCCAGAGGTGGTTTCAGGGTTGCCAAACACTACGCCGATCTTCTGACGCAATTGATTGGTAAAAACTACCGCTGTGTTGGTCTGCTTAATGGCGCCCGAAAGTTTGCGCAGTGCTTGCGACATCAGTCGCGCTTGCATTGCCATGGGGGCATCCCCCATATCCCCTTCGATCTCGGCCCGCGGCACCAAGGCAGCCACCGAGTCGATAATCACCACATCCACTGCGCCGGAACGGACAAGGGCTTCGGCAATTTCCAAGGCTTGCTCGCCCGTATCCGGCTGCGAGATCAAGAGCGAGTCGATATTAACCCCACAGCGAGCGGCGTAATTCGGGTCCAAAGCGTGCTCCATGTCAATAAAGGCTGCCACCCCACCCATGCGCTGGGCTTCGGCTGCAATATGTTGGCAGATGGTTGTCTTCCCCGAGGACTCCGGCCCGTAGATTTCGGTGATGCGTCCGCGCGGGATGCCCCCCACCCCCAAAGCAATATCCAAGGAGAGTGAGCCGGTCGGAATCACCTCCACCGCCAAATGATGGGCTTCACCTAAGCGCATAATCGCCCCTTCACCGTATCGTTTGGTAATGTCGCCTAGGGTCTTGTCCAAAGCAGCTTGTTTGGCATCCGCTTGATCCGATAATGGAGAAGGGCTAACCTTTTTGACCATAGCTTTCCTTTCTCAATCCTTACGATTTCACTCTTTACTGAGGCAAGTTCCATTTAGAGTATATCACCGACCCAGAATCACACACGAAAAAACGTTGACTTTCGGGCTATGTCGGTCATGATGTTAGTTTAGCACAAACGTTCTACCTGTCAAGGTCTTGAAGAAAAATTTATGGAGCGGGTGTCTCGAAAGGCGGCAATTCAATCTGAGCGGTTGGCACTTGTGGCGTCTTAAAAAGTAGTGAGGAAGGCGGGACAGGAGGTTCGGTCGAAAATCCACTGCCCCGCTTGTAACGGAAAAAGCTCACCCTGCCTGGCAAGATTTCAATGTCCAAATGCTGGCTGGTTTCACCGGGGAACAAGATGCGATACCAGCCGGCGGGTAAATCGCCGATGACTACGTTTTCGTTGTAGTAAGGGTCGCTATTGACCGGTCCATCTCCATAGCTGGCAACCCAATAGCGTTCTCCAGTGTCTAACGAACGAATTAAAATCTTGGCTCGCTTCAACCACTCATCGTCAAAGGTCTTTAATTGTCCCGCCAGAATTCCCCAACCTTGGGGCGGTACAATCCACAGCTCTGGGTTACGGCTACGAGAGAAACTGTTATCACCAATGCGCACTTCAAAATGTAAATGCGGACCGGTCACCTTGCCGGTTGCCCCCGAAAGGCCGACCACCTCACCGCTCTTGATTGGCTGGCCAACCACCAACGTTGTCTCTGAGAGATGACCGTAAACCGTATAGAGCGTTTGCCCTTCATACCCAAAATCATGACGGATAACCACCGCCAACCCATAGGGATCGTCGGGATTGTACTCACCGCTCATCAAACCATACCCACTCCAAGCCACACGTCCATCACCAGCCGCATAGATTGGAGTGCCCACTTTCAATGGGATATCAATGCCAGTATGAACAACGTTGCGAAAAAACACTCCACCGTAGCGATAATCCTCCA
This sequence comes from Anaerolineae bacterium, assembly GCA_003130835.1. Classification (GTDB taxonomy): domain Bacteria; phylum Chloroflexota; class Anaerolineae; order Anaerolineales; family UBA4823; genus NAK19. The sequence continues at coordinate 43,463 of QEXX01000016.1, forward strand.
ACGCCCACACCTTTCGATCCGCAAGCACCGGGCGGCTGAATAAAAAATGGTCATACGGCGTAGGAATCCACGGCGTAGGATAAAGCGGCGGCCGCCACTCAGCGACTGTGTCCGTGATGGGCTGCTGAACGATAAACGAATAGGGGTCACTTAGAGGCAACGCCGCATCCAAATGGAGTTCTTGAGCACTCACCGCAATGGCACTTGCGACCAGTTGTGTAGGTGCAGGAGTGGCGCTAGGGTGATTGGGTGGCAGAGGGGTTGCTTCGACTTGCGCAGGGGGAGCAAAGACAGGAGAGGAACAGCCGATCAGCGCCCCTATCAGCAGCAAAGCCCACAGCGATCGATTGCTTCTCATGGCGTTGTTGAAGGATTAGGGGATTGCGAGGGCCTCTGGATGATGGATGGCGTCAGAGTCGGACTTGCGGTCGGGGCTGAGGTTGCGGTGCGGGTTGGGAGCGGTGTACGGGTCGGCGTTTGGGTTGGCGAGGGCACGGGGGTTGGGGTATAGAGCGCTTCTGCCGGATAGAGCTCCAACATAGCTGAGTACCAATCTAACCCATCTCGTTTGACCAGAATCGAATACCGGGAGGTGCTCAGAGCAGTGCGCCAAGTGGTCAAAGCTGGCAAACGCTCCCATCCATAGCGTTGAGCTAACTCAGTCAAATCAATCCAATAACCGCTGGGGGAGACAGACATCAACGCTCCGCCCTCCTCATACGCTATCGGATCGCCACTATAGCGGGCATTGAGATCAAAGGGTAACTCGCGCAAGGGCATCCCCTGACGCCCATCCTGATAGCGCGTCTTGAGGTAGAGCCGCCAATACACTTCTGCGCCGTACGGCTCGCGCACCACTACGAGCCAACCGGCATTGAGAGCCGCCGGTTCTAGCGCAATCGCCCGCCCCGTATAGAGCCATTCTTCTTGAGAGGAAGGAAAAGAAGGCTTCGATAGCGGTAAATAGGCGTTTTCAAGACGTGAAAGCATATCCCACCCGGCGCGTTCCTCGACCGCTGATCGCAAGGCTTGAAAAGCCTCCACAACATCCTCGTGGAGGTAAGGCAACGGTGCTTGAATGCTCGCTAAGGGCTTCAAACGTTGTCTCAGGGGGGTTTGAGATTTTTGTGAACGGCTTGCCTCCTGCAATGGGAACAGCCCTTCCAGATTGGATAATGGCTGAAAAGCAGAAAGCAGTTGCCCGCTTTGACCCTTTGGTAACCAAGCCATCCCTTTTGGTTCAGCAGGAAGGAGAATCAAAGGCATCGGATAGGTTCTATCTGGAAGGGAAAATGCCTGTAAATAAGCTGAATGTGGGGTTAACAGAACACTGAAAAGCACGCGACCGTCATCGCTGAGAATGGGGGAACTGCCCGGCACGACTTTTCTCGAAGGTGTAAAGGGTGAATTTGCCTCCCAACGGTAGATCCATTGCACGCCTTCATCGGCGGCATTCCAATACAATTCTTTGCCATCCATAGACCAAGAGAGCGCTTGAACGCTAGAGCTATGATCGGCACTCAAATTCCGATAGCGATCATCCATCCGATCTAAGTCAGCGATCCACAAGTCATTTTCCCCCTCCCGCTGTGAGATAAAGGCGATCTGACGTCCCATCGGAGACCATTGCGGCGCAAAGTCAGCTCCGCTGGTCGAGGTAAGTTGTAAAACTTGAGCAGCTTGACCAGGCGGCGGGTTAATCTCTCGGATTACGATTTCCAAATTTCCTTGCTGCGTTTGCGGGTCGATGACATAGCTCTCATAGGCAAGCCACTTTCCATCCGGAGACCAAGAAGGTGCGCCATCGTATTGAGGTGACTGCGTCAGCGGATAAAGGCGGCCATCCTGAAGGGATAAGAGGTACAAATCCCAATACCCCTCCCGATTGGAAGTAAAGGCGATCCATCTGCCATCCGGGCTTACCGCTGGATACAAGTCATCCCCCTTGCCATCGCTTAGGCGTAACCATGTTTGGGTCGCCATCTGATATGCGAACAGATGATAATCATCTCGATCCAACAACGACAAGACCAGCCATCCCTCATGAACGGCAGAACCGGTTGAAAGCAGAGCAGGAGTTGTAGGCGTCTGGAAATTGGGTTGAACGGTCTCGGTTGGAGCAACCCTCAGGGTTGGGGATGCAGGCGTGATCGCGGGGAGATTCGTTGGCAAGACAGTCGGGCTATTTTGTTGGGCAAAGCTTGGTAAGAGAGACAGAAAACTTCCCCCAAGCGTCTCTCTTAATCGGGAGCTAAACGGGGGAAGGAGGGTTAAGAAAAACAAGCCAATCACAATCAGGGTTAATAAAACCCCTCGGAGAAGCCAGCGACGAGGTGGCTTCTGAGGGGTTGGGGGAACTGATGATGGGGCAGAGGGTTGCATATTTGCCTACGATGCTTCACATGGCATTCTAGCACGTCCAGCAAAGTCAGTCAATTGCTTCACCATGCTAGGTTGTGCAAGGCAAATGCCAACCTCGCCTGCCGCTAGCAGGAACGTTACAAAATCGGTACTTCAAAACTGGTCTGAACCTGATCGACTACCATCACCGACCGTTCCAGGTCTGTCTCGCCTTCGGCTTGATCTTCATTGCGCAAGTAATAGATGCGCGCCTGTAACTGGTGTGGATTCAGCACGTCACCGCGCAGATGAAGGGTAAACTCCATGCGTGGGGAAAGCGCTTCAATAAAACTTGCGCTGGCTAGTTCAACTCCTTGGGCATTGACAATGCGCACCTCGCCGCTCGGTCGCTTTTGGAAAGCGGTGATGTGCAAGAACACCCGCACCCGTTGTCCATCAGCACGCGGTTCGGCACGCAACTCTTTGATCCTCACTTCTTCAGGAGGAAAGACTGGCTCATTTGGGTCTCGAAAAAACGCTTCCATAGCTACCACTCATCTACCGTCCATGTCAAATCGTTTGCTACCAAGCATCGCATCCTTACGGCATCCGCCACTCAAAGCGCCAGATACCGCCTTCTTTCTTATCTAGCGTCGAACTGGTACCCATAACGACATAATAAGTCACGCCTGGCTTGTAGGGATAGGGTGTGCCATCGGCGAATTGGAGGGTGAATAAGGCATCGTCAGCCGTGCGCACCCAGCGCACTTCGTAGGCATATCCATCGCGGAAAGCGTAAGCCAAGCCCGAGTCCTTCATTTCAATATCGATGATCTCACTATTGCCCGATTTATACTCGTATCGATGGGGCAGGACAAGAATGACCACGTTATCGGTGCTGATTTGAGTGTTGGTCACCCGGTCAAGGAAGGGTGCATAGGCTTCACCCTGTCCGGCATCCTCTTGGGTGTCTTGAAAGCGCAGATATTTTCCAGTGGTCTGATCAAAATCCCAGCGCACATAGGCGCTGATCGAAAAGCGGGTAAAGATTTGCACCGCAGGTGTTCCGCCTGGCGGCGTAGCATGTTGAAACTTCATCCCATCCAAGTTTTGCCGTTCGTTTTTCTCGCCGCGTGTTTCGATGTACGGTCCCATCTCTTTGGTGTTGGCAACCAAGTAGTTACCGCCATTCGGATCAATGCGGCACATGGGAGGACAATTTAGCGCTCCCTCAAAGATCAAGCGATTGGCATAGGTCGAATTCAGCAACTTGCGCAAAATCCGCTTATCAGCGCTACCAAAGGCAAAAATCGAGTGATACATTTGGATCAACTCACCATCGAACAAACGCGCCGAACGGATTGGCCCGACTTGCTCATAATCATTGCCGTAAAAAATGGCATGTAAGCGGGTCATGCCGTTGTTCTGGTAGTAATCAAACACGATATCCGCCAAGGACAACCCGAAGGGTGGACGTCCATCGCGCGGGAAGAGCTGAATTTTGATCGCCAAGGGACGCCGCTCCAAAGTGGCTGGGTCGCTGACCGGCAAGCCGGTTAGGGGATTAATATTGGGCGGAAATCCGCTCGGGCCGTAATCAACCAATTCAGCAGTTGCTGTAGGCAATGGAGTTGGAACCGCCGTTGGCGTAGCAGGCACCGGCGTATCCGTAGGGATGGGCGTTTCGGTGGGTGCAGGTGCTGGAGTGCTGCGGAAAAGGCCGCAGGAGCTCAAGAGCAACACCAGCAGTGATATGACCAAAGTGAATCGTTTCATAAGCCATAAACCTCCTGAAGCGACAATGATACCTTAATTCAAAGGGTTTTTCTGAAATCTTAAGAATTCCTTAATTGTCCAGGTTTGATAGATTCAATGTGCATGAGTTGGTTCATTGCTTTTTACTCTATACACCTTGCACATTCTCCAAAAGCCTCTATAATGTCAGGCATGTTTGGCTTTATTCGAAAAGTGCGCTCCAATCCACAAATTCTCAAACTAACGCTCATCATTGCTGTCGGATTCCTCTCCATTGCCTTTATCCTGATCTCCCCCGAGGGATTATTGGGGAAAGCTGATGCCCTCGGATATGCAGTCTGCCATCGAATCGATCTTCGCTCCTTTCATCTTGGCGATCGCCCCTTACCACTTTGCGCTCGCTGTACGGGTATGTACCTTGGCGCACTGCTAGGACTTGTTTTTCAATTTTGGGTCGGCAAGCGCTGTAGCGGGACTCCACCGCGGCGGGTGATTGTGGTCTTCGTCCTGCTTGGACTGGCTTTTGCCTTGGATGGAGTGAATTCTTACCTTACCCTTTTCCCAGGTTTACCTCACCTCTATACACCCCAAAATGCCCTGCGGCTGGCGACCGGAAGCGGAATGGGATTAACCATCGCCGCTTTGCTCTACCCATCTTTTCAACAAACGATCTGGAGCGAGGTTCGAGAAACAGCCGCCCTTCAGAACCTACGGCAACTGTTTGGTTTAATCTTTTTGGCAGGGGTGGTTAACGGATTGGTCTTAACTCAAAACCCCCTAATTTTATATCCGTTTGCCCTACTTTCTGCCAGCGGGGTGCTGGTTTTATTGACTATGGTCTATACCATGCTCTGGGTGATCGTCCTGCGTCGTGAAAATTCCTTTGCACGATGGCATGAGCTTAGGATGTTCCTCCTTGTCGGTTTTGGGTTCAGCCTCCTACAAATTTTTCTAATTGACATCGGACGATTTTTATTAACCGGCACTTGGGACGGCTTTAAGATCGGCTAATTTACAACTTTTCTTATGAGTTAACGTATAATAATTAAATGGACGTGCTCAGTGGTCTTTTATCTGCTTTTGGTTTATCGGCGAGTGCCGGCTTGAACGCTTACATTCCTTTGTTGGTTGTCGCATTGTTGGGGCGTTTTACCAATTTAATCAAACTCAACCCCCCATGGGATACCTTAACCAATGGATGGATCCTTGGATTGCTGATTGTTCTGATCGCCATTGAATTTTTTGCCGACAAAGTACCTGCCATTAACCATATCAACGATCTCATTCAGACCATCGTCCGCCCGACTGCCGGCGCAATTCTATTCGCCGCAAGTGCTAGAGTCATCACTGATATCCATCCTGTCTTGGCTCTATCGTGTGGATTAGTGGTTGCAGGCACAGTTCATGCTGTCAAAGCAATAGCCGTCCGGCCAGCAGTAACCGCCTCCACAGGGGGAGCTGCTAACGTACCGGTCAGCATTGCTGAAGACCTGATCTCGACTTTGCTCTCCATCCTTTCTGTAGTGATCCCATTGCTGATTGCAATGATCGTGATTCTGTTCACTTCTTGGATCATCTGGAAGCTTTGGCGACGCGCCAATCAAGAACGCTCGAGAAGCTAATTTTTTAATTTCAAGGAGGCATTATGACCAATTCATCTTATCCCCCGAGCTACTCGCCCCCAACGAGCAGCATGGCGATTGTAAGTTTAGTAGCCGGTATCCTCGGGTTGTCTTTGTTCCCTTTCATCGGTAGCATCGTGGCTGTGATTACTGGAAATATGGCAAAGAACGAGATCCGCGATAGCCGAGGTGCACTCGGCGGCGAAGGATTAGCCAAAGCTGGCGTAATTCTCGGTTGGATCGGCATTATCCTTGGCATCCTCGGGTTCTGTGGTGCGATTCTAGCGATCCTGATACCGTTCTTGCTGGTCGCTTTGGGTTTGGCTGCGGAAGGTTCCAGCGCGATTCCGCTGCTTTGGCTTGTACTAGCCTAAATTCGAGACGAACATTTTTTATGGAGAAGAAAATATGGAACAATCCCCCTTCCCTCCGGTCGAAGAAAAGAAAAAGAAAAACACCACATTAATCATCATCATTGTCGTGCTCTTAATCCTCTGCTGTTGCTGTGTGGTACTCGGCGTGGCAGCTTACCAGTTTGGCGATCAAATTCTTCAATCCCTTAGTTCCATGGGAAGCTTTGCCCCGTAAAACCCAGGCTGTCTGACTGATTCAGATTGGAGAGGTGTTTCCCCGAATCGGGAAACACCTCCAGCAAAAATAATAAAGAAGGCGAGGCATAGCTTTCTTTGGATTCAATCCTTTACAGCATCTGACCAGAGCTTCAATATTCCCCTGCGGGCCTGACCTAAAGAAGGCAACAGCCTAGCTTAATTCCGCAACAGAATCAACTCAAAGCATATTCGCCCCTAAGCTTCCTGTAGGCCGGCGATCCTATTAGAGTTTCAAGCACATCTAGAAACCTGCCTACTTTATACGGAAATCGAAGAAGCGAGAAGGCTTTCAGGCGACCTCCTCGCTTCCCTGCTCACAAAGAATTTTCGATACGGCAGTTTCTAGAGCATCGGCAAAAGATAATCATAGGCGCTGAGAGCCGCCTTTGCCCCTTCACCAACCGCAATCAACACCTGCTCAGCGAAGGTATCGGTGACATCCCCGGCAGCAAAGATGCCTGTCACATTCGTGCGGCAAAAGCCATCGACGCAGATTCGTCCTTGCGGGTCAAGTTTGACCAGATCAGCCACCATTTGCGAATTGGGCACCAAACCTAATTCAATAAAAGTCCCTTCAGCATCAACTTCTTTTGTTTCGCCTACAGGGCTCTTAACGACTAAGCGCTCGGCAAAACGATCCCCCTTGATCTCTGTAACCTGATACTGCTCCAAAATGGTTACGTTTGGCGAATTTTTCACTTTTTCACCGAGCGCAGATTTGAGGGTATCGGCAGAGATTCCGATCAGGGTGACATGTTTGGCAACCGTAGCCAATTCCGCCGCCGAGCGCAAAGCCAATTCGCTATCACCAATCACAGCCGTTTTTCGGTCAATAAAGAGTGGCGCATAACTCAGCGCAGAGTAGCACAACCCTCGCATGAGAAATTCTTTTTCGCCTGGCACACCCAGACGTTCTTGTTTCGTGCCGGTCGCCACGATCACCGCCTTTGCCATCAGTTCACCCCCACCCTTGGTGATCACGCAGAATCCATCCCCTCTCTTTTCTACTTTTTCAACCGCTTCCATGTGACGAGCAAAACTCAAATACTCCAACTCACTCTTAAACTTGTTAACCACTTCCAAGCCTTTGATCACTTGGTATTCTTCTACCCAAGGCAGTTCCAACCGCCACATGGTCTTGCCGCCCAAATCCTTTGAGACCAACAAGGCATTGAGGCGCTTGCGAATGGCATAAATCATGGCAGTTAATCCTGCCGGTCCTCCTCCGATGATAATCAGATCATACATAGCATTTCCTCCGAGTAAATATAATCGAATTCTTAGTAATCAGTCGCACAGAAATTCTACACCGGCGCCTCGGCGATAAAACCTTCCTTCATCATCATGTGGGTCAAATCGCGGGAGCGCTTAATGATCTGATGAGCGTGTTCGTAAAGCTCTTGATAGCTCTTGTTCACGCGTGCTACGCCCTGTTCTTGAGCTTTCATTGCCACTGCAGCCGCCTCGCGTGGGAAGACCTCCCAATCGTCCATCGTAGGGATAATATGTTCTTCATCTAAGCGATCACCGATATGTTCTGCCAAGGCTTGGGCAGCCGCAAAGCACATTTCATCCGTGATGGTGCGCGCTCGCACATCCAACGCGCCGCGGAAGATGCCCGGAAAACCAAGCGAGTTATTGATCTGATTGGGGAAATCGGAGCGTCCGGTGGCGACAATGCGGGCGCCAGCCGCTTTGGCTTCCCATGGCCAGATCTCCGGCACCGGATTAGCGCAAGCAAATACGATGGCGTCCTTTGCCATGGTCGAGACCCACTCCGGCAGGATCACACCAGGTCCAGATTGAGACAATCCGATGACGACATCCACACCTTTCATTGCCTCAGGAATGCCGCCTTCACGCCCTAGCTCGTTTGTGATCTGGCACAAGCGCCATTTATCCACAAACTCTGCTTTGCGCATCTCAATATCTTTGCGATGTTTGCCGAGAATGCCTTTACTGTCTACCATATAACACCGCGCCGGATCAGCACCCCATCCAAAAATTAGCCGCGAGCAAGCAACGTTCGAAGCCCCACTACCGATGAAAGCAATACTCACTTCGCTGATCTTCTTGCCAACCACTTTGAGGGCATTGATCAAACCAGCCAAGGTGACGGTTGCTGTGCCTTGCTGATCATCGTGCCAGATGGGGATTTCTGCTTTTTCGCGCAGGGTATCCAGAATGCGGAAACACTTTGGTTGGGCAATATCTTCCAGATTGACCCCACCCCAGCCCGGCTGCAACATCAATACGGTGTTGATAATCGCTTCGGGGTCCTTGCTGTCAATCATGATGGGAACGCCATCAACCCCACCCAAGTACTTATACAACAAGGCTTTGCCTTCCATGACCGGTAAGCCGGCTTTGGGACCAATATCCCCCAAACCCAACACACGTGTGCCATCGCTGACGACCGCTACGGTGTTCCATTTGTTGGTATGCTCATAGACCAACTCTGGGTTCTCGGCAATCGCCCGGCACGAAGCGGCAACGCCTGGCGTATACCAGATGGCAAAGTCATCAAACGAGCGCACACAACACTTTAAGGTTGTCTCGATCTTGCCTCGATAAAACGGATGCAAGATCATTGCATCTGCGGAAGGCTTTTTGGCTTTTGCTAAAAGCTCCTCCACACTCATTTCTTTGGTACCACTTGTCATAATCTGCCTCCTCTTTAGGTTAAATCATATAACGGGATTTGAGAGAATGCTTCATCGATATGCTGAGCTTGAAATCAATCGAAAGATCTTTGGATTCATCGAGACAACGCGTGTGTCCACCTTAAGAGAAACCCACCCACAGAGTCAATCTCTACTTTTAGCTGGGATCTGTCCGTACAATCATTGTACAGCGGTTTTCTTGCGATAGGATTAGATAAACATCATCTAAGCCACAGACATTTATCCTAAACCCCGCGCGGGATGTTCTACGCTTTTTGTGATTCTCTTCCCATGCGAAAATATAACTTTACCCAAAATCTGCTGCAAGTATCGATTGCTGCAGGATGCTCCACTTTCGGTTTGGCAGGCCAATCCTTTCAACCCCAACTGATCTTGCGGTGGACTAGCAAGATTGACTCCCAGCTCCCAAGGGAAGGCAGATATGCTCGTCCACCCAATCCCATAGGAGAAGACGCTTGATTTCCGAGAGAAGCAAAACAAGCGGGTCAACGGCTGTCAAGACGGTTGGGTAACACTCCCCATAGACTCAAAGCCAATGCTTTTTCACACAATTTTCTTGGCATTTCGATAGAACTGTGACGAAAAACAGGACAAAAAAGTCGATGATCAAATCAACCGCATCGGTGACTTCCGTACACGCTGCGGGTTATCCTTCGTAAAAACCAAAAATATCTAGATTAAGGTCTTATAAACTATTTAACTTTTCTTAACCTAACAGGTTTGTTCGTAAACAAACACACAAACTTAAATAAAATGTATACAGGTGTTTGTCAACTGGCTTATAACAAGTAAATTGAAATCAGGGAGATTAAGGAACTGGTGAACTTATCATCCCATATTTTGCGCAAAATCTGCGATCATGCTTCCGCAGCCGTAATGGTGTTAGACGCAAAGGGAAGGATCGCTCTCTTAAACGCCGCGGCTGAACGCCTGCTTGGAACTCCCCAGGTGCCTGTGCTAGGTCAACCGGTTGACCAAATCCTTGAAATTTACCACCAAGAAGATCCCAATCAGCGATTGTTTTTCCCCATTCGTTCTCTGCTTGAGCAAGGTGAGACGATTGAGCGAGTGAATCATGCCGTGCTAAAGACCAAGCAAGGTGTTGACATTCGAGCTGAAATTTCCCTATTGCCGTTTGATCAGCAAGGGCATAGCGGCGCTCTCCTTCTTATCCATGAGGTCAATAAATCAATTGCCCCCATCCCCACCCCTTTCATTAACCAAGAGACTCTTCAAGCCTTGATTACCAACTTTCACCATGGAGTCACGGTTTTTGAATGGTTACGCGATGAATCAGGTCAGGTGATTGATTTTTCTTTGGTGGAATTCAATCCCAGTTTTGCTGCTCTAGTCGGATGCAACGCAAGTGAACTGCCCGGCTGCTCAAGTGCCCAAATTTTCAAAGACGATTCAAGCAACTTTCTTAAACAGTTTCTAAAGCTGCAGCAAGGCGCAGCTACAGTGCAATTTGAGGTCTTTTTCGCGCCTACCAGACGCTCTTTTCAAATTCTTGCCTTTCCGCTCGATAATGATCGCTTCGTCGCCGTATACAATGACAACACGCCCCTCAGACAGGCTCAACAAGCCTTAGAAAGAGGCGTGCAAATCTTTCAGAAGTTCATCCATACCGTTCAGGATGGCATTCTCATTGTCGATTTAAAAGGAAGGATTCAACTTTGGAACGAGGCTGCTGAACGCATCTTCGGCTACCGTAGTGACGAGGTGTTGGGGAAAACGGTGGACGAGCTGATCATCCCTAAGGATCGGCAACGTTGGGTAGATGAACAATGGGCACAATTCATCCGACACGCAAAAGACAGCGGAGAAGGCATCACCCTTGAGTTTGAATGCCAAACCAAGCATGGAGAGTCCGTTCCGATCGAAGTTTCCATCTCCCTAGCTAACGTTGAAGAAGAATGGATGGCGATCGCGATTGTACGAGAGATTGGGGCACGGAAAGCCTTTGAACGCGCCATCGAGCGCCGCGATGCGATTCTCACGGCGGTAAACTTTGTTGCCGAACGGCTGCTGCTTGCAAACCAATGGCAAGATGTCATTGACGACATCCTTAGGGAGCTTGGAGAGGCAACCAAAGTTGACCGCGTTTACTTGTTCAAGAACGATTCAGTTCCATTCGACGGCGATGTTTATGTCAGCCAAATTTATGAATGGACGGCTGCAGATATTCGTCCTCAAATGGATAACCCTGACTTGCAGCACCTGCCTCTGCGGCAGAGCGGCTTTGGACGCTGGCTTGAACGTCTCAGCAAGGGGGAATCCTTATATGGCTTAATTACTGAATTTCCAATCTCCGAGCAGGCAATTCTGGCTGATCAAGATATTCAATCTTTAGCTGTTGTGCCGGTCTTTTGTGCGTCGCATTGGTGGGGATTCTTGGGTTTTGACGATTGTCATAACCCTCGACCGTGGAGCCGGACAGAGATCGAAGCCCTGCGCACAGCAGCTAACCTGCTCGGCACAGCGATTCACCGCCAAACCATGAGTTGGCAAGTGCAAACCAGTGAGAAGAAGTACCAAGAATTGGTCGAACAATTACCGGTTGTGGTCTACACAGCCGTTGCAGACAAACATAGAACGCTGCAAGCTGATTATATCAGCCCAAACATGGTAGAGCTGTCTGGCTACACTCCTGAAGAGCTTATCAAAGACAATTATTTATGGATCGAATGCATTCACTCTGAGGATCGCGCACAAGCCATTGCCACCTATAATCGTCACATCACCGAACAAACCGCTTGGGAGCAAGAGTATCGCATCCTCCGCAAAGACGGCAACGTTGTTTGGGTAAAAGAACAGGCTCTTCCCATCCTCGATCCGCAGTCCAAACTTTTGAGAGTGCAAGGGGTATTTCAAGACATCAGTCTAGAAAAACGCCGTCAGCTCGAGCAGCAAGCCATTGCCCTCGTCCATCAAGCGTTGCAAGGGGATGACCGGTTGCAACCCTTATTGGAACGTTTACTAGCCGCAGTCATTCACGCCATCCCTAACGGTGAAAAAGGCAGTATTCTGTTAAGAAACGGTGAAGATCAGTTAGCCTTTGGAGCGTTGTATGGCTATCAAGATGTACGCATCAGGAAAATCATTTTTCCCCTGCAAGCCGGTTATGCAGCCAAAGCCTTCCGTTCACGCCAAGCGCTGATTATCCAAGATGCTCGGGGAGATCCATCCATTCGCTTTGAAGGAGAAGTGGAGGAAATGAGACAAGTCCAAAGCGCCATTGCTGCTCCTCTGCTCCTTCACGATCAAGCCATTGGGGTTATCACTGTCGATAACTGCACTCGGAAGAACGCCTTCAGCCCCGATGATTTGCAGTTTCTCAACCATATTGCTTCAACGGCTGCCTTGGTGGTAGAGAATGTTCGTTTATTGGAGGAAGCCCGGCATCGGGTTAAGGAACTCGAAGTGATTGCTGGAGTGAGTTACGCGCTGCGCGCAGCCGACAATCACCTAGAAATGGTTGAAGCAATTCTTGAGCACGTCCGTAGCGGACTTGGGATGAACACGGCTGCTTTGCGTTTATTTGATCCGCAAAACCAGCATCCTATTTGCGAAAAGGTTCAAGGCGACTATCACCACCTAGAAGAGTTTCTAAAAGCCTTTGGAAAGCAAACGATCACAGCGCTGCAGAAGAGTCGATCGGCGGTATTTATGGAAGAAGACGATTATGCAGGGCAAGAACCTTATCCCCGCCCTGCAATGGTAGCCATTCCGCTGATAGCTCAGGACGTTTATCTGGGTGAGCTATATGCCTGTCGGCGTAGCCAAATCTCAGCCCAAGAGCTACACCTACTGGAGATGATTGCGGATATTGCTGCCAATGCATTTTACCGCGCCCGCCTACACCAACAAACAGAAAAACAATTACAGCACCTATCCACACTCTTTAAGATTGATCAAGCGATCAGCAAACGGCACGATTTGAACGCCATTCTTGAGATCATTGTCCAAGAAGCCCACATACAGCTTGGCGGCGATGCCATTGCCATTCATCTCTACGATCCCCAAACCGAACAATTGACGTTTATTGCTGGGCATGGTTTTCGCACCGAATTGATAAAAGAGATAACCTATTCGGTTAGAGAAGGCCGCTTCAAGACAACCCAAACCACCTTAGAATCCCTATACATTCCCAGTATTTTTCGGACAAACATTTCTACAACCCATACAAAACTTTTTTTAGAGGAAGGGTTCATCGCTTATGCTGCGACGCCCTTGTTGATCCAAAATCAACTGCGAGGGGTGCTTGAAGTCTTTCACCGCAAAGAATTTCAACCGCAAGAAGAGTGGAAGCGGTTGTTCGAAGCCTTTGCCAGCCAAGCAGCCATCGCCATCGATAACGCTCAAATGTTTGCCGATATCCAACGCACCAATTTACAATTGTCAATCGCCTATGACGCCACCCTAGAGGGCTGGGCAAAAGCACTAGAATTGCGCGATGGCGAAACGTCCGGTCATTCCAATCGGGTGACCGAGCTTACCCTGCATATTGCCGCTGAAATGGGCGTTCCCAACGATCAAATGATTCACATCTGGCGAGGAGCTCGCCTGCATGATATTGGTAAAATGGCTGTCCCAGATTCGATTTTGCTAAAACCCGCTCCGCTTAGTGAAGGTGAATGGGAGATTATGCGTCGCCATCCGGTCTACGCGTATGAGCTGCTTGCCCCAATCGAATATTTACGCCCTGCGCTAGATATCCCCTATTGCCATCACGAACGTTGGGATGGCAGCGGCTATCCACGCGGCCTAAAAGGCGAAGAAATCCCGCTAGCAGCGCGTATCTTTGCTGTGGTCGATGTTTGGGACGCCTTGACCAGCGATCGCCCCTATCGACCGGCATGGGACAAAGAAAAAAGCTTACAATATATTATAGAACAGCGCGGTAAGCAGTTCGATCCAGCAGTTGTGGATGTTTTTCTGCGAATTATCAAAGAACAAAATGACAAGGACAAAGGATGAATTACCAAACGCTCATCTCACCCACCGAGCTTGCCAATCATTTAGACGATCCGAAATGGGCAATCATAGACTGCCGTTTTACCCTCGGCAACCCAGAGCGAGGCCGTCGGGATTACCTTGAAGGCCATATCCCAGGCGCAGTATATGTGCACTTAGAAGAAGAGATGTGTGCACCGGTTATTAAAGGAAAAAGCGGCCGACATCCCCTGCTTCCTCTTCAGGAGACCGTTCAGTTATTTTCCCGTTTAGGGATCGATCAAGAGGTACAAGTGGTCGCGTATGATGATTGGACACCGATCAGCGGGGCAGTGGCGGCGCGCTTTTGGTGGATGCTACGCTGGCTAGGTCATGAGCGGGTAGCTGTTTTAGATGGAGGTTGGCAGGCTTGGTTAAGAGCGCAGATGCCTACGGCATGCGGGCCAGAAAGACGCCAACCTCGCACTTTTCTTCCCAACCTGCATTTAGAAATCTATGCCAGTATGGCAGATGTCAAAGCTGCGCTGCTTTATCCCACTTGGAAAGTGTTCGACTCTCGTACGGCGGATCGCTACCGAGGCGAAAACGAAACCATTGACCCGGTAGCAGGGCATATTCCAGGCGCAATCAATGCTCCTTATACCGAAAACGCCACTCAAGAAGGAACCTTTCGCTCTGTCGAAGAGTTGCGTCAACGCTTTAGGACCTTACTGGGTGACACCCCCGCCCGAAAAGCAATTTTCTACTGCGGTTCGGGGGTTACTGCAGCCGTAAATGTGCTGGCGGTCAAACAGGCCGGTTTGGGAAATGCCCGTTTGTACGTTGGATCGTGGAGTGAATGGATCACCGATGCGGAAAACCCAGTTGCTCACAACGGATAAGTCTTATCCGTTCTAGCCATGGCTGGGTTACAGATAGAATACTCGAGGTACAAAATGGCACTAGGACAACCTTAAAGTTGAGTTGTCCTAGTGCCGCTTCTTCCCCTAAAGCTTGCTATTGATCCTAGTTGGGATGAATCACTGCAAGCGATTCTTTGACAATCAAGGTAGAGCAAGGACAGTAGTGCAATAATTTGCGAGGTAACGATCCTAATTGCCACGTATGCCCTTTGCTCAAGCCGCGTGCGCCTAGCACAACCAGGTCAATCGCCACTTTTGACACATAGTCTCGAATCTGTTCGCATGGGTCACCTTGTAGCAAGACTGCCCGCGTTGGCAATTCGTGCTTTTCTAGAATCAAGGTTGCCCGGCGCAGGATTTGATCCGCATCTGGTAGCAATCCGGTTTTGGTTTTCCCGTTGCCGTTGGGCTTGGGTTGTTGCAAAGCCTCTCGGTCGATCGGCTGCATGGCAAGCGTGGGGGTCACATGGACGATATGAATCTTTGCTCCATCGGGCAATGGAAACTTACCCAAGTACTCAGCAGCTGCTTCTGCGTGAGAGGAGCCATCGGTAAAGAAGCCAATGTTGCGCAAACCTCGATAAGGTTCTCGGAAGACTAACACCGGGCGATGAATCTGTTCCACCACTTTCTCAACCACACCCCCTAACATCACCCCCAAAGCATGATGTAAACCGTTTGCGCCTAAAATCACCAAGTGAGGCGAAAGCTCTTCTGCCACTTGCAGAATTACCTCAGCCGCAGAGCCCTCTTTCAACATCGTGCGAGCGCAGAGCTCTGCTTGCTCAAGACGTTGGCGAGTCTGTTCGAGGCTGGCTTCTCGAAAAAGGACGTTTTTCTTTTCTGTTTGGCTAACCACCGATAGCACAGTTACAGTGCAGTTATAAAGCGGCAAATCCACTAAGAGATCCACAGCAGCCAAAACGTCCGGTGAACCATCATCGGCGAGTAAAATGCTAAGGTATCGGCGATACGGATGAAGCGTGACCCTTCGAATCGGTTGAGGGAAATCATATTCTCGGCTCATATCACTACTCCTTTTTGTCAACTTTCCGCTGGACATCTTCCACCTCCTACGGAACAAAAAACGCCTGCTTACACTTCACCCATTGCGTCCGTCAGCCGGAACCAATGGCAGCATACCAGGCACACAAGGAGTAGTTTAGTCGATTTTTGCTGCCAGGGCCTTGTGGGCCTGGCAATCTTTTCTATTCCTAACTATAGCAGATTATTAAGAAGATTTCAATATTATTAACATCCATTAACTTTATTACCTTGATCACAAAGTAAAGAAAACGCCTGTGAGATGAAGACTCATGCTCACAGGCGTTCAGCGCACGATTGGGTCGGTTTTACTTACCGAGCCGTTTCTTGAATTCTTCCGTCAGGGCAGGCACAATCTCAAACAAATCTCCTACCACACCATACTTGGCGAGGTTGAAGATCGGTGCATCCTTATCTTTATTAATCGCCACAATCACTTTAGAGGTACGCATGCCGGCTTGGTGTTGCACTGCTCCAGAGATGCCGCAGGCGATATACAGGTCAGGAGAGACCACTTTTCCGGTCTGACCGACCTGATGAGAATAAGGGATCCAACCTGCATCTACAGCGGCGCGGCTAGCACCGACAGCCCCACCAAGCACTTTCGCCAAAGCTCGCAGCGGCTCAAAGCCTTGCGGACCATTAACCCCACGGCCACCGGAGACGATAATGGCGGCACCATCAACGGAAACCTCGCCCTCCTCAACCACATAGTCCACCACCTTCGTGGTTAACTGATCTTCACTCAACACTGGGGCGACCTTCGTGACATTGCCGCTTTTCCCGGCGCCGCTCTGTGGTAGCGGAAATGCCCGCACGCGCACGCTCACCAATAGCGGCTGCCCTTTCTTTGCCACTTCATTGCATAACAACTTTCCGGCATAGACCGGGCGAGTGACCACGACACCACCATCCTTCACCTCTATTCCCACAGCATCCACAATCACGCCGCTGCCGAGGTCGATCGAGGCATAAGCGAATAAATCGCGCACGCGCGTGCTGGCAGTGCCAATGACAACCTGCGGTCGCGCTTCCCCCAGAACCTTTGCAAATACAGCCGCATAGGGTTCAACCCGAAAGTCTAGCAGGCTAGCATCATCACAAAGGACCACTTCATCCACGCCATAATCGAAAGCTTGTTGGGCTATCCCTTCCACCCCGCTGCCAATTGCTAAGGCTGTCACGCCGCTTCCCAACTGGCTTGCAACCATTTTGGCTGCACTGACCGCTTCCCAAGCGGAGGGAGTAGCTTGTCCTTTGAATTGATCGATATAAACCCAAACTTGATTTGCCATAGCTTTACCCTCTCTAGATAACCTTTTCGGCAATAAGTTTATCCGCTAGCTTGGCAGCGATTTCTTGTGGACTGCTGCCTTCGATCCACTCAACTTTGGTCTCTTTGACCGGCATTGGGTAAATCTCAGGCCAGGCGACAAAGGCACCGTTAGCGCCAACCTGAGCGGCATCCAGACCCAAATCGGCTACACCCCATGAAGGAATGGTAGCTTTTGAGGCTTTACGGATGCCCATAAACGACGGATAGCGTGGCTCATTGATCCCTTTTATGACGCTAACCACGGCTGGCAGTTTGGCTGTGCAAACCTGACGACCTTCTTCCATAAATCGCTCGACCTTGATCGTCTTTGCGCTTGGATCAATTTCGTGGATTTTGATCACTTGCGTTAAGACAGTCCAACCCAGATGGCGGCCGAGCATGGCTGCCGTCAAGCCAGTGTCGCCATCAATCGCTTGCTTCCCCAGTAAGACCAAATCGACATCGCCAAGCTTTTGAACCGCTTTCGCAAGGGTCAATGCCGTGGCAGAGGCATCCGAGCCTTTGAGAGCTGGATCGGTAATCAAGTAAGCTTCATCACACCCAACGGCAAGACAAGTCTTGAGGGCTTCAACCGCGCTTTCGGGACCCATCGTAATCGCCGTGGCTTTCCCGCCAAATTTTTCCTTGAGTAAGAGGGCTTCTTCATAAGCATATTCATCCCAAGGGTTTACAATGAGAGGTGAGTCTCCCCAGGTCACATGTGAGTCAACCACTTGCAGTTTCGCAGCCGTATCCGGCACTTGTTTGACACAAACTACAATGTTCAATTCTGACCTCCTTTATTCTCAATTGTAAGTGTATATCGAATCGGGAGGGAGCTTCAGCGTCCCTGTCCAACTGCAGGCTCCCTCTTTTCTCCTAATTACATTTTAGCATCGAATTCGCTCGCCCTTTGGATCCCAGAGCGGTTCTCTGACCACTTCTGCTCCGACCGGTTCGCCGAAGAACTCGATCTCGAGACGCGTACCGATCTTCGTATACTCGATGGGAAGATAGGCATAAACGATGCTCTTTTTCACCGAATAGCCATAACCACCCGAGGAAACCCAACCGATGATCTCTGCTCTTCCTTCTGGGCGAATCGGTTCTTTGCCAAGCGCAATGGTGCGATCATCATCCAAAACAATGCAACAGAGTTTGCGCTTAAGCCCCTCGGCTTTCTGTTTGAGCAATGCTTCACGGCCGAGAAAATCGCCTTTATCCAACTTGACCGCAAACCCAAGTCCAGCTTCGTAGGGTGTGTAATCGGGGGTTGTCTCGCTTGCCCAATAGCGATAGCCCTTCTCCAAGCGTAGGCTATCAATGGCTTTGTAACCGGCCGGCACCATACCCAAAGGACGACCAGCTTCCCAGAGCACATCCCACAATCGTTGGCCGTATTCCATTGGGCAATAGAATTCCCATCCCAATTCTCCAACGTAGGTAACGCGCATGGCTTGGCACGGCACATCTCCCACAGCGATCTTCTTGGTGGTCATATACGGGAAGCCTTCGTTCGAGACATCATCTGTGGTTACTTTTTGCAGGATTTCGCGAGCCTTTGGGCCCCACAAACCGATGCAAGCGTAGGCAGAAGTAATATCCTCCACAATAACTGACCCATCTTCGGGCATGTTCATGCGAATCCACGAGAGATCGTGTTCACCAAAAGCCGTACCGGTGATAATCCAGAAGCGATCTTCAGCAATGCGTGTGACGGTGAAATCGCACTCAATGCCGCCGCGCTTATTCAGCATCTGAGTATAGATGACCGTTCCCACTGGGCGATCGATGTCATTGGCGCACAGGTACTGCAAGAACTTCAAAGCCCCCGCTCCGCGCACTTCAAATTTGTTAAAGGAGGTCTCATCAAACAAGCCGGCGATCTCACGCGTCTTAAGATGCTCATACCCAATGGCACGTGACCAATTATGATGTGCCCAACCTTTTGGTTCATGGCCATGGCGCGCAAGCGCTTCATGCGGTTTAAACCAGTTCGGGCGCTCCCAACCGGTCTTCTCGCCAAACACGGCGCCTAAATCGCGCAAGCGGTAGTAAGTTGGCGAGAGGCGCAAAGGCCGCCCACTCATCCGCTCTTCGCCGGGATAGTGAATATCGTAATATTGGGTATAGGTCTCAATTGTGCGGGTGACGGTATAATTCATGCTGGCGTAATTCGAACCAAAGCGGCGCACATCCAAACGCCAGACATCATATTCCGGTTGTCCGTCAATGATCCACTCTGCCATCACTTTGCCGATCCCTCCGGCGCCGGCAAGCCCGTGCGCACAAAAAGCGCATGCCACCCAGAAGCCTTTAACGGCTGTTGGGCCGAGCAAGAATTCTCCATCGGGGGTAAAACCTTCAGGGCCATTGTAATACATCTTGATTTCGGCTGTCTCGATGGCCGGCACGCGCTTAATAGAATTTTCCATCAGTGGCGTAAAGCGGTCCATGTCAAACGGCAGCAGTTGATACTTAAAATCTTTGGGAATGCCGTTAAGTCCAAAGGGCATTGGATCACGCTCATACCCGCCGGTCACCAATCCGCCAGTTTCACGCCGCCAATAGACCAAAAGGTCGGGATCGCGCAAGGTCGGCATATTCTGCTCCACCCCTGGAATGGGTTTGGTCACAATATATAGGTGCGCCATCGGCACAACCGGCAGGAACAGACCGACCATTTTACCGATCTCACCGCCCCATTGCCCAGCGGCATTGACCACGATTTCGGTCTTGATTGAGCCCTTGTCCGTCACGACTTCGTCAACGCGCCCATTTTTGAGTTTAATCGCCTCAACATTGGTGTTTTGGAAGATTTGCGCGCCGCGCATTTTGGCTCCAGCAGCTAGAGCTTGGGTTAAGCCAGATGGATCGATGATGCCATCCGTCGGGGTATAGGCCGCCCCAAGCACGCCATCCGTGCTCATTAAGGGGAACATTTTCTTGGCTTCTTGTGGGCTGATTAATTCCATCTGCATCCCAAAGGAGCGCGCCATACCCACCAAACGCTTCAAGTCCTCCATCCGTTCCGGGGAAGAAGCCAACCGAATTCCGCCCACCTCATGCCATTCAGGATCCACGCCCGTCTCATCCTTAAGTTGACGGTATAAATCGGTGCTGTAGAACATCATGCGCGTTAGGTTAGCATCGGAACGCAATTGTCCAACCAAACCGGCGGAGTGCCAAGTAGAACCGGCGGTCAGTTCATGGCGCTCCAAAATCACGACATCTTTCCACCCCATTTTGGTTAGATGATAGGCAATGCTACATCCCCCTACACCTCCACCGATAATCACAACCTGAGCATGGGAGGGTAATTCTGCCATAAGTCTCTCCTTTTCATAAAAAATAATTAAGAGACCAGCCTCTTGGGAGGTCTGGTCTCGGTTTCACCTTATTTTTGCCACACCGAATTCGGATGTGCCATCAGACCCACAATATCAAACGATGAAATTACTCCTAAAGGCATCGAATCAGGATCTTCAGGGTCAATCACCACCAAACGGTGATAATGACTTTCAATCATTTTATTTGCCGCTTCTTGCAAAGTCGCATCAATCGGCACCGTAAGGGCTGGATGCATAACTTCGGTCACCAATTTCGTGCCACACTCATCATCTAGGCAAACGGGCAGTAGATCCAAGCCGCTCACCACTCCTAACGGCGAGCCTTTTCTATCCACCACAACCACCGAACGCCAGCCGGTGCTGGTCATGGCGCGTGCAGCGGCTGCAATGGGAGTTTTATCGCGGCAGACCAAATAGGCATCTGACATCACATCGCCCACCTGTCCACGTCCAATGGGGGCAGACATGGCGATATGGGCAACAATATCTGAAACTGAAATGACCCCAACCGGCTTGCCTTGATCGGTAACTAGAAGTCGGCGAATAACCTCCTTAATCATCCGATCAGCAGCTTCTTTGATGGGGGCATCCGCTTCGATGCTGGCTACCGGCGAAGACATTAAGTCGCCGGCGGTTAAGCTTTTCATTACGTTCAGGCTTTCGGGATCCTGTGACAGCCACTCTCCGGCT
The DNA here is from genome assembly GCA_003130835.1 of Anaerolineae bacterium. GTDB lineage: Bacteria > Chloroflexota > Anaerolineae > Anaerolineales > UBA4823 > NAK19. The sequence goes on from QEXX01000016.1 coordinate 64,732, forward strand.
AAAAGGTCAAAATCTGTGATGACACCGATAATCCGTCCATCCCGATCGGTGACCATCAAGGAGTGTACTTTGTGTTGATCCAACATGACCGCCACCTGACCGATGCGGGTCTCCTTTCGACAAGTCAAGACACCGGGACGCATGAAATCTCTCACTTTTGTATGCATGGCAAATGACTCCTTTTGCTTCACAAGAACATCAATGAACTTCGTCAACGTCTTTATACCACTTTACGCGATCGCCCACACGGGCACGCAGTCGCCAGGCAAGGGTTTTAGGCTCCTCTTCTAAGCGGGCTAGAATTTGATCAACTTGTTTTTGAACGTGTTCTTTCTGTTCGTCGGTTAATTGGGGATAGGTCAACGCCAAACGTTTTACTTTGTCTAAATTCATGGTCGTCGTCCGCCACAGCCCCCAATCCTTGGCACACAACATTGCCACCCGCGCCACGTTAATCACCTCCTGATCGTGCTCCCCCAATGGGTGTTCGAGTAATAGCATGATCGTGTCAATGACATCTTTCTCGTTAATCTTGACAATCTGCATTTTTTCTAAAAGCATTTCTGCCAATGGGATAGTCGGCGAGTCGACTTCCAACCGGCCTGTCCAATAAATGGTGTGGCAGAAATCCAATTTCTCGTAGAAGACGTCAACATGCAATCCATTGGTAGGATTATTAAAAATGGCTCGATCGCCCTCGCTCACAATGAAGACTTCTTTTTCTTCCTCATAGCCTAAACCGGCCATCAGGATGGAAACTTCTTTTGCCTGACCACGATAGCCAGCAAAGTCGATGTCAGTATACGCTCGTCCCATCGCGGCTTGCAAATAACCATACGTCGGACAATGCATTTGGAAAGCCAAAGAACCGATCACCCGCAACAGCAATCCCCCTTTCTGACTGGCATCCAGGATGCGTTTTAATTCGTCCTCAAACTTTTTGCGTTCTGATTCATCCTGTTTGCCCATGCCAATTGGACTTGTCGCCATACCTAAACTCCTGAAATCAGAATTGAATTGGGGAAGAGCGAGAAGCGTTTGGATTCACAGCGTGACAAGGACAAAAGACCGGCTAACGTCTCGCAATCCAAATCCGCTACTTTTCTATTATAACAAAAAAATCAAAAACTTGCAAATTTCTTCAAAATCCGTCTCGAAATTTGTCACTGGTCTTCAAAACCCAACTCCCGTAAGGATTGCCTTGCATCGCCTGGAGTGAGTTTATCTCCTAGCATTTCTTTCCAAAAATTCTCGTCATAACGACGGGAGCGCAAAGGAATGGGTAAAGGCACGCCCCAACCCAACAGCAACACCTCTTCTTTCGGCTGTAAGTGACTCAACATGCCGCGCAAGGTATCGCGGCCGGCTAGACCAGCCAATACGGCGCGAATGTCGTCATCATCCCCAAGCCAACCCGAGATGCGAGTGCCCAACTGAGACATCACTTCATCATAGATTTGCGAAGGCCGTTGATCAACGATCAATAAGGTCACATAATACTTGCGCATCTCTCTGGCGATGGTGCTGAAGGTCGTCTGGCTGGCTAACTCACGGTTGAGCAATTTGTGCGCTTCCTCAAGAACGATCACCAAGGGGCGCGGCTCATTGGCTCGCGTTGTGCGATAAGCATCTGTGCGCTTTTCCCAAGCTTCGCGAATACGGCGGGTAAGTAAATTCGAGACAAACAGGTAATCCACATCCTGCTCATAGGGGCCAAACGAGAGGATGACATGCTGACCCTGTTCCAACAGGCGCACAATCTCTCCCACGCTATCGGCAGCCGGTTGCTCAACAATATAATCCCGATGAAACAGGATACTTAACTTTGAGTGCAACCCTTCGGCTGCCAACGGATGCACACCACTGCGATTTGCCCAGGCTGCCACACTATCGGGTGCCGGCAGCCGCTTGCCATCTTCGGTCTCGATCATTGCCCCATTGCGCAAGGCACGAAACTCGCGAAACCAATGTTCGGCGCCAAACGAACTGACCAGAGCTTCCAACGTCGTTGGGGTGGTTTCGCGCAAATTGAGGACACCACTTAATAGCTCGATATCGGCTGGGCGAATATCTTTCATGGCAATTTCAAGGTGAAAATCGGGCGATTGACCGCGAATCGTGCTTCCCCTCCCCAGCCCAACCACGCGAACTCGAGCTGGAAAACCACTCCTTAAGCCTTTGACCAACATCCCACTATCGGATGCAATATCATCAAAGCCATATTCATTATGCATATCGAAGACCAGCACCGACGCCCGATTGCGCTTGATCAATCCGGCTAAGAGCAGACGGGTTAGAAAAGACTTCCCGGTTCCAGTCGCCCCAAAAATCCCAGCCGAACGCTGAATAAAGCGATCCAAGTTGATACACACCGCATGACCGGCTTCGCGCGTGTGACCGACCACAAAGTTCCCTTCATCCTCTGGGTCGCCAAAGATTTCAGCAATGTCGCCAGCGGAAGCCAGGCAAACATCAGCATGGTGAGACGGCACCGTCTTCACCGGCAAGATGCCCGGCTCAGAGCGCAAGCCCTGATCGATTTCCGCTCGCCATTGCCGATAGGCTTGTGTGCCCGGCTCGGGACCACGCTCCAGCATTAAGACCGGCAGGATTTCAAGATTGGTAAATAAGGTTTGGGCGCGCAACGATTCAGCGATGGGTGCTGGAAATCGTTCCCCAAGTTGCTCCTCCGCAAAGCGGGGGTCGGTAGCGTGCAATTGCAAATTGGTCACCAAACCGTAAAATGTCCAATTCCCACTATAAATTACGACAAAACTGCCCTCTTGCACCTGATCGGCCGGCACGGTCAGGCGAGCGCGCAAGTTTTCTCTTAGCCCGCCGCCAACAATGTAGCCAATGGTCTGATTTGGTTGTGTTTGATTCGGCAGATTCATTTGCATAGCCAAACCATGGATCAATTAGGCTGGGTTAAATAACTGGGCATCTGCTAAGCAATGCAACACCCGCAGGAGGGTTGAGGCATCATCCCGCAGCCAAGTGATAATCGCCTGAACGGCTTGCTGCGACCAATCCGCATGCCCGCTTTGTTGATGAATCCCTTGCGCCCACTGCAAGTGAGCCGCTAAAACCTCGATCATTAAGGGTGAGGTCTCTTGTAACAGATGGCGCAAGTAACCCAATCGTCCAGTGGAAGTAAAATTGACAACCTCCTCTGGAGCACATGACACCAGTAAGTCTAAACCCAAGGGCGGTTTTGGCGGCAACAAATGGAAAATCTGATCGCCCGACCGGTAACCAACCGAGAGGACACGCATCTCTAACGGAACATTGCGATTCAACCGATGATCGCGCACAATTGCCTCGTCAATTGGGTCAACGGTCGCCAATTGGCGCACAAAGCCATCTTCGGCGATCGAGATGTCAATAATGATGCCATAGACGGCAAACCGGTCGTTTAAGTCCACGCGCACTAACGCGCCCAACGAAGGTAAATTAGCTTGCGAAACATGACAACCCACCAGGAATTGACGACTGTTGGCACTGAGTAATCGACCAATTTGAATTGCACTCATCGCATGATATCCTATTCCAGAGCGCTTTTCTGCCGCAGGGGTAAATTTTTCAACGCTTGTTTGTGAGAAAGCTGAACTGCAGGGTATCCATGACGCTGCAACTCGATCGCCAAAGCGCGCAGAATGGTCTCGCGGTCTTCTGCCCGCACCACGGCTACCTCGTGTGCGCGATGCAGGAGATAGGGATATGCATAAGCACCGCTTTGACGACATTGTGAAACCAGTTCGGCGTGAATTCGATCCACATTAAAAGCATCTCTTGCCACCCAAAGAGGCAGCTCTACCCTTGCCAAACTCATCTCGGTCTCCCTGCCCACCCGTAAATAGAAAAAGCACACTTCACTTTCCTTTGGAAAATGATTCATCAGCGGAGATTGCAAACAAAAGATGGCTGAACGCTCACCCGGACGCAGGAAACTTCCAAACAGGTCCGCATCCAGAACACCTTTGAAAGGGCGAAAGCGGCGCAAATCCGCCCAATCTTGGGCGGTTGCCGTTGCGAGTTCCAACAAGCGCACCACATAGGCCGATTCAGGACGGTCTACATAGCCACTGAGTAGAATCCCCTGCTGGCGAAAGGTTTCCAATGTGTCGCAGTAGATCTGTAACAAGCGTTTCAATTCTCTGCCATTCTCATCGCTGGGTTGATATTCCATCCATAACTCCAAAGGGCCATCCATCAGGGCAAGCCGCGGCGGCGGTAGCGAGAGGCTGATTTCTAACAAGAGCTTACGTTCCAGCACATCTCGCCGAAAGTTAAACAGCGATTCAATGAACTCGTCGGTATCGGAGTACCAAAATTCACTCCGCGAAATTTCTTGCGGCACAGCGTGCAGGGTTTGAGGCAGGGTGATCCCCCCTACGTTAATCATCCCAAAGTACAGCTCGGCATGACGGTCGGGTAGCATTTGGGATCCATCTGCGGCAGCAAGGTTGAGATGATTTTGAACTGTAGGCAAGGGAAAAACCTGATCCAAAATCGGATCAAATGGTTTGGCGCAACGCAGGGTTTTCCCTTCTTGAGCCAGAGCTTGCTCAATCCGTTCATTGAGAAAGTCGCTTTGGTCAGAAAAGCGCTGCAAGGCCTGCAGGGCGCTTTCACAACGGCGGCGATGACCGTCAGCAGCCTGCTCAATTTGCTGGACAAGGTTTTGAATTTTTGGATACAGTTGCCGGTAATCTACGCTCACCCAAAGCCTCTCAAAGATTTGTTCATGCTCTTAAGCCAATCCGCAGGAGGAAAAGAGTCGAGACTTGAAGTCAACGGATGACTTTCGCGGTAGAATTATTGAAGCACTGAATTAATTTTATCACGATGGTCCAATGAACCTCTCCACATTTCATGCTATAAACATCGGCGGGGAAAGCTCAATTTTGCAATGAATCAGCCTTCTTATCCTCCCATGTTGCGGCCGCTCAATCCGCGCAAAGATTTATTGGCAATTGCCGATTTGATCGAACTGTGTTTTGCCGAGACACTAGACCAAAGCGGGCGCGAATATATTCGCCAATTGCGCCGGATTGGAAAAGATGCTTCGACCTTCTGGATCGGCCGCTCCACCGACCATTTCTATGCCCCCCGACAGGGGTTTGTTTGGGAAGAAGAAGGTAAGATCGTTGGCAATCTATCGATTTTCTCGTTCCAGACCCCAAGCGGCGTCGAATATTTGATCGCCAATGTGGCAGTTCACCCCGATTTTCGGCGGCGCGGCATTGCCCGTTTGCTCACCGAGCGCGCCCTCGATTACATTCACCAACAAGGCGGACGCCGTGCTTGGCTAAACGTGCGCCAAGATAACCTGCCCGCGATTTCTTTGTACCGCAGTCTCAACTTCTCCGAGAGGTTACGGCGCACCCAGTGGCAATATCCCAACACCTCATTCACTCCTCAGGGACAGCCCCCCACCCTCCGCTTTTCCCCTGCTTCTTTGAGCATCCAAATCCGCCGCCGCAAGCGCGCCGATTGGCAATTACATCAACACTGGCTTTTGTCAACTTACCCGCCGGATTACCATTGGCACCTTGACTTTCAAATCGATTGGTTTGCACCGGGTTTCTTTGCCTGGCTGCGAGGCTTCTTGAGCGATACTCGCTACGATCATTATTCAATTGTTAAAAACGGCGCTCTCATTGGCGTTGCCACTCTTCAATCCAACCTGAATGAAGGCAAAACGTTATGGATAGCCTGCGATGCCGCTTGGGAAAATGAAGCTTTGCAAAGTTTCCTAAACTACCTTTCCAATGAGCACCTTCTTCGGGAAAAGATCACGCTGGATTATCCAGCACAACGAGCAACCGAACCGTTACAAGCGGCTGGTTTCACTCCTGTGCAAACGCTGATCTGGATGCAGCACTCCATTGAACGTCCTAAACACATTGCTCAAAAAATTCCTAATTCAACTCCTTTCTAATCCTAATCGCCCATGACCACTTTCGTCATTTTCATTGTCTTGCTTTCTACCTTTATGCATGCAGGTTGGAATCTGCTGGCTCATTATGACCGCAGCGAGAGTTTATTCTACCGGCGCATGTTAATCTTTATCATCGTGATTGGGTTTTTCCCCACACTGATCAGCGAACTTCAAAGCCGGTCGCTCCCCCCCTTAGCTTGGTTATGCGTGATCGGCTCGGGTTTTTCAGCCGGCTTGTATCTTTTTTTCTTGGCAAAATCGTTTGAGTCGGCCGACTTCTCCGTGGTTTATCCGGTGGCACGCTCCTTGCCGGTCATCTTCATCGGCATCATCGATACGTTGCGCGGGCGGCCGCTGACCCTCTGGGGATGGGTTGGGATTGGGCTGGTCAGTTTGGGCTGTTTTCTGGTACCGCAACGGTCACTGCGATCTTTTTCCTGGCGATCATATCTAACGCCAACCACTATTTGGATGCTCTTGACCGCCTTGGGAACCATTGGTTATACCTATCTAGATAAGATCGCTGCTGAAGTGGTGCAACAAAGCCCAGCCACCGCAGCCCGCTATGGCTATGTTTACTTTGCCATTTCCTTCATCCCGTATTCGTTGTTCCTAAAGTTCTCTCATCCAACCTCACCCAAAGAAAGGCCCAATCCCAAAGGCTGGAAATTAGCTGTTCCGGCCGCCATCTTGAGCTTTGGAGCGTACTGGTTGATCTTGTGGGCTTATCAACTCAGCCCGTATGCCAGTTACATTGTCGCCTTTCGCCAATTCAGTATTGTCATCGGTAGCGCGGTTGCGCTAACGTTTTACAGAGAAAGCGGTTTAGCCGTCCGCCTGAGCGGGGCTTTGCTCATTACAGCAGGTTTGATCTTGATTGCCGTGCTAGGGAGGTAAAAGCACCTCAATCGCAGGCAAGCAGGTAGGTTCTCTTTGCCAGATTTGGACCAAGGCTGCGGGTTTTTGTACGCTCGCTGCCCAAGCTGCGTATTTCCTGCAAGTCGAGGAAACGAATGATTTCCCTACCAAGACCCACACAACAGCTTTGAGCGCCTTGCACGGCATTCCACACACTATCTTGCACCACCCTACAAGATCGAGGAGGCAATCCTGCTTACCCCATTTTGACCACAATATCCGAAAGAATGTTTGCTGCCTCATCGCCGCGATCGGCCGCGTTGGATAGGTGGCGATAGGTTTCACGGTATTTCAACATTTCGACAATGTGTTCTGCATCCTTGGGCTGATGAAACAAATCCGCCAACGCTTCCCGATAGAGCCGTTCGACTTGATTTTCGATCTGTTTGGCACGCACAGCGTGGCTCATGGTCACGCTGCTGTGATCCGAAAGCCGCTGAACGCCCAAATGCACTTCTGAAGCCATTTTCGCTAACCGCTGCCCGATCTCCAACATATAATCATTCGGATTCACTTCGAGGATCTCCATCTCAACCGTAGTCGTATAGGCGTAGTCCAACATATCATCAATCGCTCGAGAGAGGGCATGGATATCCTCGCGGTCAAACGGCGTGACAAAGGTACGGTTCAATTCATCGATGAGAATGCGACGAATCTCATCGGCTGTTTCTTCTAATTTACTAACAGCCTCAGCATTCTTTTCGTTGGGATCCTTAAAGTAATCTACCAAGGCGCGCATCCCTTCCTCGGTCAAGGCCGCTTGTTGAATCAAAAGTTCAACAAACCGGTCGGGTTTTTGTTTGAATAAGTTTTTTAAGGACAATTTTTTCCACAAAGGTGTACTTTTTTTCATGCCAATCACCTCATTCGATACCTTATAGGATGGAATTTAAGAACGCATAGAAGAGAGCACCCAGCAAACCAGAGAAAGGAATGGTCAAAATCCAAGCAATAACAATCTGCCAGGCAACTCCCCAACGCACTTTTTGAATCCGCTCAGCCGAGCCAACCCCCACAATGGAAGAACTAATGACTTGAGTTGTGCTGACCGGCGCGCCGAGCAGGGCAGCTCCGAGAATCACCGCCGCACTTGCCATTTGAGAAGAAAAGGCATGCACCGGCCGGATGCGATAAAACTTCCCCCCCATCGTGCGGATTAACCGCCAACCGCCTAAGGCTGTCCCTAAGGCAATGGATGCAGCACAAGCCTCAATCACCCAATTGGGCACATGGAAGGTAGGAATCGCCCCGAAAGCAACCAAACCTAGGGTCAGGATGCCCATGGTTTTTTGCGCATCGTTGGTGCCATGGCTCAAGCCTAAAGCAACTGCCGTCACCCACTGGGCGCGTTTGAAGAACGTGTTTATCGCAGGGGAGGTTACCTTGCCAACTTGTAAGGTCAAGCGCATGAAAATCCAGCCCATCACTAAACCAATCAAAGGAGAGACAAAAAGGCCAACCAGCACCTTTTCCATCCCCTCAAAGCGAATCACACTCACGCCATACCCCATGATCGCTGCGCCGACAAAGCCCCCAATCAAGGCGTGCGAAGAACTGGAAGGTATCCCAAACCACCAGGTCAAGATATTCCACAGAATGGCTGCCAGCAAAGCCGCCATAGCTACAGGCACCGTGACTGCCGGGCTTTCTAACACCTCATTGCCAATGGTCGTAGCAACCGCTACCCCAAATAAAAAAGGGCCAACCAAGTTCGACAGGGAAGCAATAGCTAAGGCTGTCACCGGCTTCATGGCTCGGGAGGCAATCGCAGTGGCAACCACGTTGGCGCTATCGTGGAATCCATTGAGAAAGTCAAAAGTCAAAGCTACGATGACGAAAAGAATCAACAAAGGGTTCACGTTTTGCACCTGATTTCATTGATCTGGTTATAAATTCCAATTATACACTATTTTGTTAATGATATTAAGGGTTATTAATAAGAATTTCAAGAATTTAATAGTTGTTAATTTGCAAACGATAAAATAAGCTAAGATGAAACAAAGCGTTTGCAAACCGATCTCTTTAGGGTTCTTTGCAGTTCGTCAAATTCTAATGTTTTATTAATTTATGATGACAACAATTGAGTTTATGATTGGGTAATTTGTATCCTATTTATCCATGATCAACAAGGAGGTGTCCCCATTGAATTATTCCAGATGTAAGAGAAGACAAGTATCTTTCCATAATAATTTATTCAACTGTTCCGTCAAAGGAGTGTAACCTAATGAAAAAGCTCTATTCCCTTATCTACGCCAAGAGACAATGGGGACTATTTTTGTTTATCTTCGCTTCTGCGCTTGTCATCACGGCCTGCGGCCCGGACAAAACCATCGGTTACCAAGGCCACCTGACCGATTCATCTGGCAATCCCATTAATGGAAATGTATCGATTACTTTTCGATTATGGACATGTGAATCATGTACTACCAGCGGAGACAAAGTCTTTGAAAAAACGGCTACCGTTAATGTGGTCAACGGGCTATTTAACTATTCCATCGGAAGTGATGTTGTAGACGCCTACAATCGTAACGGCCTTGATCCAGCAATCTTCGCCCAACCACTCTGGCTAGAGTTAGTCGTAGGCGGCCAAACACTCACCCCGCGTCAGAAATTGGTCGGTGCGCCTTATGCTATGAGCCTGGCAGGAGGTGCCGTAATAGGCTCAGCCCATGAAGGAGATGGTGCAGGAGGTTCAGATACGACCGATATTAACTACGGCTCCTTAACCGTAGGTGCCGGTGGCGGTGGAACCGCACTGGTTCTCGGCGTACTCCAAGGCGGCCCCGGTGATCTGATTCGCGGTTGTAGTGCTGCCTTAGTCGCTGGACGAACATGTCCGGATCTAGAATTCCGAGTAACCAAAACAGGAAATGTCACAGCCGATGGTTCATTTACCGGTGGTGGCGCTGATTTTGCTGAATTGATAGCCATTGACCCGCAGGCAGGGGAAGTGGAACCCGGCGATGTCCTGGTCATTAGCCCTAATCTCGATCGGGCGGTTACGCTGGCAAACGAGCCTTATTCCACCGCAATTGCTGGTGTCTATTCGACCGAACCGGGGTTTGTCGGTGGAGGGGGAGCAGAAGAACTAACGGATAACCGTATTCCGGTGGCGATTGTGGGCATTGTGCCGGTGAAAGTCTCAGCCGAGAACGGGCCAATTCAGCGGGGAGATTTGCTTACCTCCGCTTCCTTGCCCGGACATGCCATGAAAGCCACAGAGTACATTCCCGGCGCAATTCTTGGCAAAGCCATGGGCGAATTGCAAAGCGGCACAGGAGTGATTCTCGTCCTTCTCTTACTCAAATAGGAGTAGGAAGATGAAATCCAAATGGACAAAGCAATTCATGCTCTTCCTGTTGCTGCTGATCCTTCTTGGCGTCCCCCTTGCAACCGCAGCCATGAGCACAGCCAGTTACAACCTGATCAGCAGTTCGTTTCAAGGTGGAGGAACGAGTGGAGGAATTTCGACCTCCAGTGGCTTCCGGCTTGAAGGATCGTTTGGAAGTGCGATCCTCGTATCCAGCACAAGCTCATCTTACAAGGCTTGTAGTGGCTTCATTTGCAGCGGACTAGGTCTGCATTACCAAGTATTCCTCCCCCTTATTCTCAGACAATAAGGTTTATTGCCACGATAAAAGTAGGTCGAAATTCCTTTCGACCTACTTTTATCCTTCAATCCACCAATCGATCTCTCAGGCCGGCTGTTGTTGCAGCACCAGCACTGCTTCTTTCGAACAAGTGATTTCCGTTGGATCACCGATGTTGGGCAAGGTAAGATAGGGATTGTTGAAGGTGTCCATATAAAAAACGCTTTCGCCTAACTTGACCTGAATGCGCACAATCGATCCCAAAAAAGTAATGTTCTTGATCGTGCCCGTCAGGATATTTGCCTTTCGCCCTTCGTGGGCAAAACTCAACCGCTCAGGACGAATAGCCACCATAATTCTGTCACCGTTACGGTAACCTTCTAACTTATCAGCCGTATGCACTTGTTGTCCATCAAAGCGCAATAAGCCATCCTTGACATCCACGATCTCCGCCAAGACCGCATTCAAGGTTCCGACAAACTGAGCCACAAATTCCGTTTGGGGGAAATTGTAGATTTGGAACGGTGTACCGACCTGTTCGATGCGGGCGTTGTTCATCACTACTACCCGATCGGAGATCGAAAGAGCTTCTTCTTGGTCATGCGTGACGTAAATGGTCGTGATTCCCAACTCTTGTTGGATGGCGCGAATCTCGGCGCGCAGGGAGACGCGGATTTTTGCGTCCAAGGCTGAAAGCGGCTCATCGAGCAGCAAAACTTCAGGGTGCATCGCCAGGGCACGCGCCAAGGCAACCCGCTGTTGTTGACCGCCGGACAATTGATGCGGATAGCGGTTTTCAAAGCCCGGCATATGAATTAACTCTAACATTTCTTTCACCCGCTGCTCGATTTCTTCTTTGGGTTTTTTGGCAATTTTCAAGCCGAAACCGATGTTGCCGGCTACGGTCATATTGGGAAAAAGCGCATAGGCTTGAAAGACCATGCCCACCGGGCGTTGGTTGGGCGGAGTAAAGGTCATATCTTTGCCGTCAATGATGATTTGTCCCTCTGAAGGCACTTCAAAACCAGCTACCATGCGCAACGTCGTTGTTTTTCCACATCCACTCGGGCCGAGAAAGGATACCAACTCCCCTTTTTCAACCTTAAGGTCGAAGTCTTTAACCGCTGTTGTCTTGCCAAAATATTTACTGACATTGTTGATTTCTAGGAATGCCATGTTTGACTCTCCAAGGTTAGTGTCCGACAGCAATTTCTTCAGCCCTGCCGGCTCCGCGCCCAAGCCATTGAATCAGCATCATCATCGACCAGGTAATGAAGAAGCTCATCAAGGATAGTGCCTGAGGCGTATAGGCGCGCATTGATCCGATCTCCTCTAAGTAGGTTGCAAAGGCGGGCCAGGAGAGCAAGGATGCAAACACAAACTCTCCCATGACAATGGCAAACGTCAGAAACACCCCACTTAGGATCGCCACGCGGATATTGGGAAAGATGACTTGGGTAATGATGGTACCCCAGCCAGCCCCAAGGCTCAAGGCTGCTTCGGTTAGCGTACGGATGTCAATGGCGCGTAAGCCGGCGTCCACCGATCGAAACATATACGGCAAGGAGAGCACGATATAGCCGGCGATTAGAGGAATCGGTGTCGAGGTCAGCACCAGCGGCGGTGACCCATACAAACGAATTAGCCCAAAGGTTAGCACCACAGCCGGCGTAACAAAGGGCATCAAGGTAATAAACTCCACAATCGGGCGCGCTTTGGGCAATCGCCAATGAACCCAATAGGCGGTTGGGACAACCAAAATCAAGCTGAATAAGATGGTCAATACAGCCCAGAGGACCGAATATCCAAAATTGTAATAAAATTTCGGATCCTGGAAGGCTACCCGATAGGCCTCAAAGGAATAGACGCCCTTTTTCATCCTTAAGCTGAACTCGAAGGTAGAGAAGAGGGGCAGGAAAAAGTAAATGATCCCCAAAATAAAGATGATCCAGGCGAAGAGATTGACGCGTTTCATTTTAACCACCTCGAGGCGCGGCGTTGTAAGGAAACATATCCCACCATCGTCAAAGACATAATGATGATCATTCCAAGTGCTAAGGCATTGCCCAGACCTGGGTTATACAAAACATCCCCTTGGATTTGGGCACCAATTAAGATCGTCACCAAGTTAATAAAACTGCCTGAGAAAGCATAAGCCGTTGCATAAGCACCAAAGGCATTCCCAAACAGCAAAATCATCGTACCCAGTAAAGTGGGCATAAGGATCGGCAAGGCGACATACCGCCAGTAATGTATCTCAGTTCCGCCCAAGTTCTCACAGGCTTCGCGCCATTCACGACGTAAACCATCCAAGGCCGGCGCCATGATGAGCACCATTAAAGGAAATTGGAAGTACATATAAACGACGCTCAAACCGTAGATGTTATAGATCGTAAAGCCCTTGGCATGAATATCCACATTGAGAAGATCTTCGATCAGTCGGGTTACTAATCCGGCATTGCCGATGGTAGCCACAAAGGCAAAAGCAAGGGGCACACCAGCGAAATTGGATGCAACCCCAGAAAAGGTTAGCAAGAAGGAACGCAAGATACGGGGTAATCCTCCCATAATCACCGAGTAAGCCAAGAGAAAGCCAAAAATGCCGCCTCCCACAGCCGTGATAAAACTGATTGTCAAGCTCGTCCGATAAGCGTTAATGATATCTTTGACCGTAAAAAGAGCGATAATGTTATCGAAGGTAAAATTGCCGCTTCGATCCTGAAAACTTCGAACAACAATCGAAGCCGAAGGCAAGAACAGGAACATCACCGCAAAGATTAAGAAAGGTAACAAACCCAGCCAAGCCATCCAATCCGAGCCAAAGCGTTGGGGGCGCGCCGGTGACGCGCCCCCTTCCTTTTGGCGTGTCTCTATATTCTTGACAACGCCTAACATCCTTACTCTCCGTAAACGACCTTACGCCAGTTTTCGGTGATGTAGGTCTTAACTTCGGTCAGTTCCTCGACAGAAAGGAAAACGGCTTTCTCGTAGGCTTCGGCGGGTGGTAGTTTGTCAAGCAGTTCTTGTGGAATGACACCGCGTTTCACCATATCATTAAAGCGAATTGGGTGAGCATAACCCTTGAGATAGATGAGTTGCCCTTCGTCTGACATAACGAATTCCCACCACAGGCGGGCAGCATAAGGATGCGGGGCATAGGCGCTGATGCCGCCCGCATACGGACCACCCACGACACCCGTCTTTGGCACGATAATCTCCAGTTCGGGGTTGCCGGCTAGCGCATCACGGTTCGCCAGAGCCAAATAGTCCCACTCGATCGTCACAGGGGTCTCGCCTTGGGCAATCCGACCTTGATCAGCAATCACCGGGATGAAGTTCCCCTTGGCGTTCATTTCTTTCCAGAATTCCAAGCCGGCTTGCGGCGCCGCCTTGATATCACCATTCGCCATGGATAGGCCTGCGGCGAATACCGTCATAACCGCCTCATTGGATTTCAACACATCGCCAGCCATGGCAACTTTGTTCTTATATTCCGGCTTGAGCAGATCTGGCCAGTCTTCAGGGATCGGAATCTGTGGATCTTTAATGACCTCGAATGTTAGAACACCATAATATTCAGCCCACCAATAGCCCTCCGGGTCTTTCAACGGGATGCTATCCCACGTTGCCACTTTGTACTTCGCAACCAACCCTTCTTCTTTGGCGATCTTGGTATAGGCAATCCCGATATCGATCACATCCGGGGCTTGAGGGCCCTTGCTGTCTTTATTGGCGCGAATGGCTTCCAATTCATCAGCAGAACCGGCATCAGGGTTTAATTCGTTGATCGAGATACCATATTTCTTTTTGAAGGTATCCAACATTTCGCCATAGTTTGCCCAGTCATGGGGCAGGGCGATGGTGGTCAGGTTCTTGCCCTCGACTTCAACCGCTTTGATCAATTCTTCTAATGGAATAGTCTCACCACTGGTCAGGTCAGGCAGCTTGACCTCAGGCGGGGGCGTCGCTTGCGGTGCACACGAAGCCAATACGGCCGCCCCACCAGCTAGGCCGGTCAATTTTAAGAATTCACGTCGGGAAATTTTGCGATCCATCTTATCCTCCAGTTTGTTTGGGTTAGTTTAAAAAACATGCTCGCAGGAAAGGCAAATTTGGGCTTACTCCGATAGCCTCTACCACCTCCTTTCTAATATCGTCGCATGACCAATTCAGATGCATGAATCTTCTTGGACTTGATGGGGATTTTGAAATTGATCAAATTTGTTTAATGGAATTTCTCTTTATTAAGGTTTCTTAATTGTTATAATTTTATCATAATCTAAAGCCAATGTCAATTTCAGTAATCCTCCTGATGATGCATTTTGCAAAGTAGTGTTCGGAATTCTAGCTCATCCTGCTTGAGTCAAATTAAGGTCTTTGTAAAGATGTTGTAAACAAGCCTTAATAAGCAATTTTGCTAAGATTAAGAAAAGAAGTAGGTCGAAATGAATTTCGACCTACTTCAAAAATTCTACTCAACCGGAATCTCTTTGTAAACTTTCTCGACGTCAATGCCTTGGCGGCGTCGGTACAAGTTGAAGCCGAAGTAGATCGCCGCCGCAAGCAGGTAGTTAAAGAGCATGAAGAGCATGGAGCTGACATTTGACCACCCAATGGCGTAGTAAGGAAAGTCAAAGGGCGGCACATGCGGATCCCACAACCATTCGATCAATAGCCAGTCCAAGAATCCTAGGAAGACCAACCCGGCCGTGGTCACGAGAGGCAACAATTCTCCTTTCACCAGTCGCGAACCGACATAATACAGGATCCACAACAATAGCCCTGCATTGAACACGGTCAGTAACGAGACGACAATGACGATGAACCACGTCAGGCCGTCTGCGCCGATTGACGATAAACCACCTAACACGCTGACCATGTACCCAAAGGAGGTGACGATCAGGTAAATCGTAGCAACGGCATACAAAATCATCACCAACCAGCCTAAGGCGGAAGGTGTCTTATATTGAGCAATCGGTGACCCTTCAAAAATCTCTTTCTGTCGCCAGGGTAAGATAATTGCAGCTACCGTTGTACCCAAGAAGGTAACCGCAATGACCAAGGTAGCGTCTAGGGCTAAGGTTTGGAAGTTCCAAATGTTGAAGGAATAGAGGATCGAGATAATCACCGAGGGGATCACCATCAGCAAGAGCGCGTTGATCGGGGTGCGCGTGCGCGGTTCTACGGCCGACACCCACTCAGGCAACATGCGGTCAAAGGCTGCAGCGAAGATGACGCGGGTAGAGCTGAGGAAGACCGTTCCTGACCAGCCAAACCACCATAAACTGAGCAGTAGCACCACAATAAAGTGAATTACCGGGCTTTGGCTCATAAAGGCTGCAAACAGCACTGGGTAGGGCCAAAACGGCAAGGGAGGCGCTTGATCGGTATATCCCCAGGTGTAATTCCAGAAAGCGCCATTGGCTTTATGGTAGAAGTCCCAGCCAATGGACTTGCTGATCAGGGCAAAGAAAATTAGTGCCAAGGCAGCGGTAATGATGACTGCCCAAGCCATACCCCAGAAATTGCGCTTATAGTCATTGGCGCCGCGCACCTCACCATATAAGGTCGAACCCCAGTTGGGCCACAGGTTGAAGAAGACGATCATAGGGATCAAAGCCATGCTGGCGCCAATGGCGATGTTACCCAAAGGGGCTGCCACCGTTCCAGCCGCTTCACCAGCCTCCAAAGTGGCTTGATAGAGAATACTGCCGCTAACGCCGAAGTATTTGGCCGTAAACAGGTCTAAGTTGGTCATGAAGGTCTGCTGGTTGCCAAACAAGAGCAGCAAGAAAACAATGAACAGCCCCAACATGCCGCCGAAGAAGCAGAACTTTTGCACGCGGGCATACCACTTCATTCCAACAGCGATGTAAATAAATACAATGAGACAAACCGCCAGACATCCTACCAGCAACCCTGTGGATGTATTGGTAAACCACAAAGCGGCATCCTTTGCGCCTAAGATCGCTAAAATGGGGGTGAAGAAGGTATAAACCAGCATCTGACCGTACAGCGGCACCCAGAGCCAGAGGATGAACCACCAGCCGGTCACTGCCAGCAAGAAGCCAATGCCCCTCCCTAGAATACGACTTTGCCAAACGTAATCCCCTCCCGCGCGCGGCATAGCAGAGATTAAGCTTGCATAGACAATGACCTCAAAAATGGTGAATGCACCGCCGATCACCACTGCAGTTGCCAAATTCCCCTCGAAATAGTAGCAATAGGAAAAAATGTATAAACCAAGGGTGATCAGGTTAATGGAGAAGGTGGCATAAATGAAGGCATCGAAGGTTGACCACGCTCGAACCAGGCCACTCGCTTTGCGGACAAATAATGTTACCTCACTCATTCCTATCTCCTTTCATTGAGTTTGGAAACAACACATTGACATACGTCAAAAGCTTAGATAGACGTTTGTAAATGATGGATCAATTGCTCGATAAACACCTCCTTAGTAAAAGGATTTCTCCTCATCCCTCCAATGAAGTCCTATGCAAAAGGCTAGAGGGGTACTCCACGACCATTCTCCTTTAGCCGGTGGTCAACACATAACTGCGAATTTTCTTCGCATCCAATTCTACGACCACCCCTTGTAAGATGCCTTGTTCGTACTGGCTGCCGGCATTGATGCACAAGGTGCGCCGGTATTTGCGGGTGCCTTTGCCTTCATGGATATGCCCATGCAGGCTCAGCAAGGGTTGGTATTTTTCAATGACTTGCAACACCGCTTTACTGCCCACCGGAACCATCGAACGACCAGCGTACGCCAAGCGCATATCCTTGGTCAATTCCGGCGCTTCATCGAGACCGCTGCCATAGGGTGGAGCATGCAGATTGAAAACCGCATTGCCAACATCCTTAAGTTGGGCGATCATGGTTTCGATGCGTTGTAATAGTTTCTCATCCTCTTCCTCGCGGTGAGTGTCCCAAGGGGTGGGGTTCGACCAACCGGTGCTGATCATCTCGTGGTGCTCATCCAGCCATACCACCTTTCCTTCAGCTAACTTAACCGTTTTCGACTGAGCGATCACCTCATCGATTTCAAACACGTCGTCGTTTCCAGGACAAACGTAACAGGTGATTCCAGTACCGGCTAGTTTCTCATCGGCATATTCCATCCAACGCTGAATCGTTTTGATCACATATTCAGCAAACAACTCATCGGAACGTCCGGGCGTCTCGGCGATCTCCTTGACCTCATCGGGATCGGTGACATGCGGATAGTAGCCGCGGTTCATAATGGTAGTCACCATCTTATCTACAGCTTCTTTTCCTTCCAAGATGGTCTCTTGCTCTAGCAGAGTCACCTTCCATTTATTATTCCCTTGGGCAATGATAGGGATGATTGCCTTACCGGTCATGTCACCGCCTAGGATCAACGTGTCCACTTCGTAAAATTTGCCCCCGCTGATGAATTTTTTCCAACAGATTTCCGAACCATGCACGTCGGTGGCGAAGAAAAATCTCATAGCATTCTCCTAATAAGCAATGTAGATAGAATATCGTGTGTATGGAAGGTGAGGCCGGAGGAACGTCATAGCCATGGGCTTTGAGCCCCATAAGGAGTCTTTTCTCGGCCTGCTTCTTATAGTATACAAGCAACCATGACAATCGTATTGAGAAATGCCCTTCTGGTTGATTGACACGGCTTCCATACTACCATCAACCTCCGAGTGGCGTGACGTCACCACGCACCATTTGCGGGAAGGCCGCTCGGATGCGGCTTTCAATCTCAGGCGGAAACAAGGGAGGGGTCGGATTTGCCAAGATTTCTGCTGCGCGCTGTTTGGCTTTGTGATAGGCATCGGGGGCGCCGCGCTTTTCCCACACTTCACGCGGATCGCGGTCGGCGATGCGCGGCATCAGCGCAACTTTACGCATCCACTTAACGGTATGTTTGTGGGTCATAAAGGTTCCACCGGGTTTAACCTCGGCGATGACATCCAGAGCCAGGTTCTCCTCGCTGAATTCCATCCCGCGGCGGATACGCTTGAGCATTTGGGCAATTTCATCGTCAATCACAGCTTTGGCATAATCAAAAGCTTTCAAGGCATCCAATAAGCCGCCCATATTGAGCATATTGGCACCGCCCAACAAAGCTGCCGTTGAAGAGATGCCGGTTTCAAAGCCGGATTGGGCATCGTTGATCTTGGCGTTGCTCAAGCCGATGTATCCACCACACGGCACACCATAGAAACGCGCCATCTGGGCGAACGCCATGTGCAACATACCGCATTCCACCCCTCCCGAAGCGTATGCGCCGGTGCGCATATCGGCGATGGTTGGCAGGGTGGAATAAATCAAGGGGGTTTGGGGCTTCACCATTTGCATCAGCACGGCTGCAGCCAAGAATTCCGCGTTTCCTTGTACCAAGGTGCCGCTCATCGTCATCGGAGAAGTCAAGCCACCATTCGGGACAATGCTAGGGTAAACCGGCAAGCCCTTTTCAGCAAAGAAGATGGTCAGTTCAGTGGAAGCGACATCCATGGTCAAGGGCGAGACCACCGGGCAGAAGTGATGGGTGATGAAGGGGCGTTGGAAATACGTTTTTTCATCGCCGGCAATTAATGCGCCCAACTGAAGCACCTTTTGAGCATCATCCAAGTCTGTTGCCGTGCTGCGCACCGGTTTGAGGCAATTTTTCAAAGCTGGATAGAGGCGTGCCAAAGTAAAATAACCGTCCGGCGCGTCTTCGGCGAGGGTGGAAATAGAAAAAACATCGTAACCGGGCAGTTCGTTGATCAGATAGGCGATTCGGGCAATATCCTCTGAGGTCGATCGCCGTTCCTGCCCAGTAATCGGATCGATGATATTCGGTGCAGAGGAAGCTGTCACAATGACTGGGCTGTCATCGGGCAAAACCTTATCGAACTTTTCATCCCGCCCGCGAAAGATAAATTTGGGCGGTAACATCTGGCGGAATTCTTCCACCACGTGGGGCGGGAATCGCACCAAGTGCGTTTCCTCATCCACTTGACAGCCATGCCGAGCAAAGATTTGGCGAGCCTTTTGATTGCGCACCAGCAGACCGACCTCGGCGAGAATTTGCAATGAAGCTTGGTGGGTGCGTTCAACTTGTTGGGCGGTTAGCAATTCCGAATAGGTGAACACAATTTACTCCCAGAATAAAATTTGACAAAGCCTCCCGCAATCATCATATTAGCGGGAGGCTTTGGTTTTACGTAGAGAGGCCTTGGTCGAGTTCTTTCAAATACCAGCGCAAGAAGCGATCGACATTGTATTCCTTATAGGTTGAGAGCGGTCCGGGCACGTAAGCGCGTGAGTTGACACCTAGTTGCGCGTTTTTGCAAATATCCCAATCTTGCTCGGCAGTCAACTGCCAGAATGGCAAGAGTTTCTCAAGCTCGTAATCCTTGCCTTCTTCGGCGTTTTGATCGACTAACCAATACATGCGGACTTTGGTAGAGTAGATTCCGTTTGGGGTTAAGCGCACTGTGACTCCGTGATCGCAACTAGAGTGGTTCCAGAAATTGGGCATGGTGCGAATGCGCAGCGTGCCTACGTCTGGGTCGGGATAATCGCCCATCAAGGGTGCCACCTGTTTGCCATCCATGGTCTCACTGACATACCCATCGACCAAGGGCGTACGGTTTGCCAAGTACCAGCGCCCTGTATCGGGGTCGGGGAACTCGCTCATGCCGGTTTTGGTGTGCGTGACAGCTAAGCCGAGCTTTGCCCACTTCTCCTGCGAGCGGGTAGTCACTGCATGAAGCTGCACAGCCACACGTTCGATGGTATCGTCCTCGTTATAGTGGTCAAAGTTGGCTTTAATATACTGAGGATGGTTGACATTGCAGTGATAGCACTCGCGGTTGTTTTCCCAAACCAGTTTCCAATTCGCCGGCACTTCGTAGTCGATAATTTTAGCAATCTTGGCACGGTTGAAGCCCTGCGGTTTAGCATAAAAGGCGATTTCTTCATAAGCGGCGTCGAAATCGGGTGGATTATCGGCGAGACTGATAAAAATCAACCCTTCGACATCACGCACATGCACCGGCCGTAACCCCAATTGAGATTTATCCAACCCATCCTGCATGCCGCGGTAGGTGATCAAACGTCCGTCTCGGCCATACGTCCATTGATGGTAGGGGCAAATAAAGCGATGCACATGCCCTTCAGGCTCAACGCACACCAACGAGCCGCGATGGCGACAAACATTGTGGAAAGCTTTTACGGCACCGTCATCGCCGCGAGTGATAATGACGGAGTCGGTATCCAGGTCGTAGAGGAAGTAATCGCCGGGCTTAGGGATTTGACAGGCATGCCCAGCAAACAACCAACCTCTGCGCCAAAAGACCTCTAGGTCGGCGCGATAAATTAACTCATCGTGGTAGAAGGGGCGCGGCAAGCCATACCCCTCTGTTCGGGATTGGATCATTTCTTTGATTTTCGCAATTTCTGCTTGTGTAAATGTGCTCATTGCTGTTCTCCTTCACCATTAAAATCTTAATTTTTTGTACTGCACCTGCACAGCACCCGCTTTGGCGAGGCAACCCAGTTCGGGGTTACCTCGCCTTCGAGCGGTGGCTGATAAGCATCCAAAAGTTCCTGCACTGAACTCCTTAAGCACGCAATTTTTCACCTTTTGGATCGACCAGCACGGTAGGCGCGACTGTAGCCTGCACGCGTTGGTCAAACAATTCTACTTGGAAGGTATTGCCTGCTTTTGCCAGTTCAATTGGTAGATAGGCATATACAATGTTCTTGCCAACCGTAAATCCATAACCACCGCTGCGCACGCGGCTGATCACTTTACCATCCAGATAGACAGCTTCCCCACCATACACCGGCAACCAATCCTCGCCCTCGAGAGTAAGCGTGCACAGCTTGCGTCGAATACCTTCCTGTTTGGCTTTCACCAAAGCCTGTTTGCCAATGAAATCGTCTTTCTCAAGATCGACACAAAAACCCAAACCAGCCTCGTAGGGATTTTCGCGCGGGGTGACATCGCCGGTGAAATAGCGGTAGCCTTTCTCAAGGCGCAAACAGTCCGCCACCTTGTAACCGCACGGCTGCATACCGAATTCCTGTCCGGCTGCCCAAAGACGATCCCAGACCTGCATGGCGCGTTCCCAAGGGACGTACAATTCCCAGCCCAATTCGCCGATGTAGCTCACCCGCTGAGCTAAAACCTTTGTGCCGTTGATATTGATCCAAGCAGCGTGCAAATATGGGATGGCTTGGTTAGAGACATCGCTATCGGTCACTTTGGAAAGCGTTTCGCGCGCTTTGGGTCCCCAGACCGGGATACACGCCCATTCGGTGGTTATATCACGGATTTCCACCTCACCGTCTGCGGGGTCCTGGTGCATGCGCAGCCAAGCCAGATCGTTGGCGATAAAGGACGAACCGGTGACAACCCAAAAATGCTCCGCTCCTAAGCGGGTGACGGTCAGATCGGCTTCCACGCCGCCGCGCGTATTCAGGAATTGGGTGTAGATGGCACTGCCCACCGGGCGGTCAATGTTGCTATCAGCAACGCGTTGCAGCAATGGCAGAGCGCCGGGCCCGCGCAACTCGATCTTACCAAAGGAGGTGAAATCGAAGATCGCCACCCGTTCCCGTGCTGCCGTATGCTCAACCCGCAAGCGCTCGAAATAGGGCGGTTTGCCCCAGCCCCACTTGCGCTGATCGGCGCCCATGCGGCGGCTTTCCTGACCCGGCTGGAAATAGTTTACGCGCTCCCAACCAAACTTCTCTCCAAACACGGCGCCTAATTCCTGCAAGCGGTGATGCAAGGGTGACACACGGTGCGGCCTTGCCCATTCGTTCTCATCGTTGGGGAACTTCAGACGATAATAGTACTTCACCCCTTCGCGGGTGCGTTCAGTGGTGTAATAGTAGCTCGTATAGTAGTTGCCGAAACGGCTGGCTTTGAAAGCATACACATCCCACGATGGTTCGCCATCGATGATCCACTCGGCTAAGAGCTTGCCAATGCCACCGGCGCCGCCAAAGCCATTCAAAGACATGCCGCACGCCATCCACAAGCCGCGCACCTGCGGCATCGGGCCGATCATCGGTTGGCAATCCGGTGAATAAGCGCCCGGATGGCAAATGAGCTTGAGCATCTCGGCGTTCTCCAAGATGGGGATGCGGCGGATGGCGCCTTCCAGCAACTGTTCAAAGCGCTCAAAATCTGGCGGCAGCGAGGTGTTGCCATGCTCCCACGGCACGCCATCAATCCAGCGCTCTTTGGGATTTGGCTCATAGCCGCCAATCACCAAGCCACCTTGTTCTTCGCGCAGGTAGATCAGGTTATCGGGGTCGCGCAAGCAAGGCGTTTTGTGGTCAAACTCTTTGCCGGGAATGGCTTTGAGGGCAATATGCTGATGGTCAACCGGCGTGGTTGGGATGTGTACTCCCGCCATGGCCGCTACCCGCGGCGCCCACAAACCGGCTGCATTGATGACAATCTCGGTGCGGATGGCACCTTTATCGGTCAAGACGCGATCGATTTCTCCTCTAGGGGTCAATTCAATGCCGGTGACGCGGGTATTGGTGCAGATTTCCACCCCCATCTCTTTGGCAAGCCCAGCGATATGGGTGGTGGTCAGATAGGGGTCCAAGTGTCCATCATCCGGCAGATAAATAGCTCCGTACAAGTCTTTATCGCTCAGAGCCGGCATGATCTTGACCGCCTCGGCGGGAGTGATGATCTCAACTTCCATGCCAATGCCCTTGGCGCGGCTGACGCTGCGCTGCAATTCCTTAAACTGCTCCGGGCTGGAAGCCACCCGTAAACTCCCCACCACATTCAACAATCCCAATTGCGTGTATAACTCTACGCTGTACTTACGGATTTGCATCAACGTCTCTGAGGTAGCAAATTGGGTCACCAAGCCAGCCGCATGCCCAGTTTCACCGCTGGCGATATCCATCTTCTCGAGCAAAACCACATCCGTCCAGCCGCGTTTGGCTAGGTGATAAGCAATGCTCACCCCAAAAATGCCTCCCCCAATGACAACGACTTGGGCTTGTTCTTTCACAAAGTCACCTCCAGTTGAGATTCATGTCCACATTTGGACAAAGGCTAAAAAAAGCGTTCAAGCTTCACAACTCAAATACCGTTCGGCAAACTTTTGCAAACCGATCGTTTCAACCTGCCGCGCTGGTGGTCTGCCCAGCAGCATGACTGAAATCGCCATCTTATGTTGCCACAATCACCTCAATCGAGCGGCTGATCAACGCCATGCGCGCATTAGCATCCAAGCCGCGATCGGTAATGACTTTATCAACCTGTTCAAGGCGCGCGATAAGGTGATTGGAAACCGCTCCCCATTTCGTGTGATCGCTGACGATGATGACCGGGCCTTGTGTGTGTTCAATCATCAAGCGGATGATCTCTGCTTCAGGGAAAGTTGAAACAGTGCATCCATAGCGCAAGCTGATGCCTTCGATACCAATAAAGGTTTTGGTGGCATAGACATGGGCAAGGTTGGTTGAGGTTAATGGGCCAACCACTGCTTTGGAGAGCGGCAGGTAACTGCCGCCCAATAAGACCAACTCGTAGTCGCAGTCATAGGCGTCGTTTAACAGCGCCGTATTGTTGGTGAAGACGGTCACATTGGGCACGCCGCGAATATGGCGCAAGACCTGCTCGGTGGTGGTGCCCGAGTTAGCAAAGATGACATCGCCTGGTTCCACCAAAGCGGCAGCCGTTCGTCCGATCAAGCGCTTTTCTTCGATCATGCGCTGAGCGCGCTGCACAAACTCGGCTTCGTAACGGATGCGCTCATTCAAAATTGCCCCACCGCGGGTTCGTTCAATAAGCCCTTGCTTTTCGAGAATTTCCAGATCGCGGCGAACGGTCGATTCGGACACATTTAAAGCTTCCGCCAAAGCCGCACAAGAAGCGATGCGTTGGGCAGCCAGCACTTTTAAGAGCAATTGATGTCGTTGCGCAGGGATCAGGGAAGTTGCGGAGGAAATTTGGACTGTCTCCATAATTTGAAACGCAAAGATGAAAATTATTGCTAATACTTGAGTAATAGTATAGCAAATTTTGCGCAAAATTGCAAGATTTTGCGAAGAATATGTTTCTTTATATACAGTTTTTGTGGGGGATCGGGCCGTACCTTTCACACCCGGCCGCAAAGTGGACGTCCCTGTCCACCCACGATGGAGCCACAGGGTTCACAACAATTTGCCCTTCAGCATGCTCACTTGCGGAAAATGTTCGCCGACTCTCTTTTCAACACCCATCGATCGGCTTTGAAGTCCCTCGAGCTTCGGGGTGCTTTTTATGCCAATCTGATTTATAATCCCCCAGAGAAGACCGCGAAAATATGCAGAGATATCCATGACCCAGAACCATCATTTTTCCATTGAACATGTCTTGAGCCATTATTCGCTTGGTAAACTGCTGAGTTGTGAACAGAATTTACGCGGCTACTGTAACACCAGCTTCGCCATCCAAACGCTAGATGGAAACATCCCGACTTGGCACTTCCTGCGGCGCTATAAAGCCACCATTCGCGAACCGGAAATCCTTTTCGAACACTCGCTTATTCAACACATAGCACAATTTCCAGACCTGCCCGTAGCAAAGCTGGAAATCACCAAAGAAGGCAAGACCTACCTCATCGAACCTTGTCAGGATTCCACCTGCTCTCCTACCTTTTTTGCCATTTTCGACTATTTGCCTGGAGAGGATCGCTATACGTGGGTCAACCCGCACTGCAGCGAAGTAGAATTACGCCAGGCAGCCGCACTTTTAGCGCGCTATCATCGTGCGGTTTGGGATTTCCAACCACAAGGAAAGCGAGAAGAACCCGATCTGCGGGGGTTGCTGCCCATCATCTCTGCCAATTTGCAGGCCTGCCTTGAAAGGCCCTTACCTGCCGAATTTCAAAAGCCCATCGGGGATTATCTGAGCTTTTTACAAAATAAAATTGCTCAGCTTCAGCATGTTTTTTCCGATCCGAAAACAGCTCATTTACCACGCGTGATCATTCACCACGATTATCATCCTGGCAATCTGCGTTTTGTCGGCGACGAAATTGTCGGTTTGTTCGATTTCGACTGGGCAAAACGCGACTGTCGGATTTTGGATGTCGCTCTGGCGCTGTTTTACTTCGCTACCGAATGGCAAGGGGAAGCTGATGGACAGCTCCGTATGAACGAGGTCAAAATCTTCCTAGACACTTATCAGCACACGATGCTTGCCCAACCACAGGGACAGGCGCTCAGCAAGTTGGAAGAAGAAATGGTATGGCAATTCATTGAAGCTGCCAATTTATATGTGCTGAACTGGACGATCCTGGATATTCTGAACAAAGAAGTGGATATCCCTGAATACGCTGTGTATCTCTGGCATGGCTTGAATACGGCTGTGTGGCTCGACGAAAACAAGCCACTCAAGTAACCGAAAACGCCCCTGACCTCTAACCCATCTACCTGTAAGCGAGAAGCGAAAAAACTCCCTCTCCCAATGGGAGAGGGATAGGACAAATAGAAAAACGGCTTAACGCTTGGTATAAGTAGGAGCTTTACGAGCGCGCTTCAAGCCAGGTTTCTTCCGTTCTTTCACGCGAGCATCCCGAGTGAGTAAGCCCCCCTCACGAAGTACCTTACGATAGTCAGGGTTCATCAACAACAAGGCTCTTGCCAAGCCAAGCTGCACGGCACCGGTCTGTCCGGAAACACCGCCTCCTTCGACCTTCACAGTCACATCTAAAGCAGAGGGGTTCTCGCCAGTCACTTTGAAAGGAGCCAAGATTGCCTCAATGTCGCCCAAGCGGGTGAAATATTTCTCAATAGGTTTGTCATTGACAATAAAACGCCCGCTCCCGCTCATCAAACGCACGCGAGCAGTGGCTTCTTTGCGGCGACCAATTCCTTCGTAATACTGTTCGCTCATCCTTTATGCTCCTTTAGCCAGCGGTTTAGGTTTTTGGGCTTGATGGGGATGATCAGGTCCAGCATAGACTTTCAAGTTTTTGATCAAACGCCGCCCTAAACGGTTATGGGGTAACATCCCCCATACCGCAAAGCGAATGACTCGTTCCGGGTGTTTGGCAAGCAGGTCGCGCAGGCTGATCGCCTTCAGACCGCTCGGATAGTTCGAATGCCGATAATAAATCTTCTCAGTCATCTTCTTGCCCGTCACCCGAATCCGCTCAGCGTTGATCACCACGACACAGTCACCCATTTCGACGCCCGGTGTAAAGTTCGGTTTATGTTTGCCCAATAACAAACGGGCAATTTGCGTGGCTAGGCGGCCCAAGTTTTGATCATTGGCATCCACCAAAATCCACTCCTGAGTGATCTCTTGTTCTTTCGGATAGTATGTCTTTTCCACAGGTTCTCTCTCCAATAATAACAACTTTCGTCAACTGGTTTTTCAGTACAGTACTTCCATCAAAGTTAATCCTTGCGGCGGGGCAAGCTCGGCCTTGAGCACAGACGTTTCACCTTGCAACGCGCCCTGAAACTGCTCCAAAGTCAGCCTCCCCTGCCCGATGGCAACCATGGCTGCCACCAACCGTCGCACCATGTGATATAAAAAGGCATTGGCTTGGATATCGAATTGCCAAGCACTCATCACACCGTCTTCTTGCCAAGGCCTCCAAGCTGCTGATTGCACCTGTCGTAGGGTGCTTCCCCGCGCCGACAGAGGTGAACCAAACGCGGCAAAGTCGTGCACACCGAGGATAAGCTGAGCCGCGTTTTGCATCGCTTCGATCTCAACCACAGGCCAGACTCGCCAAGCGTATCGCTCCAACAACGGTTGACGGGTCTCACTGCAAAACAGACGGTAACGATACCGCCGCCCAATCGCCTGATAGCGCGGGTGAAAGGTAGGCAAGCATTCTTTCACCGCCTGAACCGCAACTTCGTTGGGCAAGTAAGCGTTCAGCGCAGCCTGTAAAGCCTGGGGGGCATGTTTCCATTCCAGATCAAAAGCTACGACCTGCCCCTGAGCATGAACGCCTCGGTCAGTGCGTCCGGCATACAGGATCTTCTCACCCTGCCAACCGAGCTTGCGCAACGCTTCTTCGAGCAAGCCCTGGACGGTTGGGGCTTGGCTGGCGCGCCTTTGGCGTTGGAAGCCGGCAAAACGGCTGCCATCATAGGCAAGGATCACTTGGTAACGTGCCATTGTGACTGGTGATGGGAAACGGCAACCGAAAACCGGACACCCGCTCCCCTTCCAGTACGACAATTATTCTTCGACCAGTTCCAAAATCACCATTTCGGCAGCATCACCCAAGCGCGGCCCTAATTTGACCACGCGGGTATAACCGCCTGGGCGATTTTCAAAGCGCGGCGCAATATCGTCAAAAAGCTTGCGAACCGAAGCTGCATCCCCAAGGCGAGCAGCCGCCAAACGCCGCGCATGCACTTGCTGGATTTCCGAAGCTTGCAAACCGCGCTTGGCAAGTGTGATCAAACGTTCTGCCTGCCCGCGTACCGCATCGGCTTTTGCCCGCGTTGTCTGAATGCGCCCGTGATCAAACAGCTCTTTGATAAGATTGCGTCGTAAAGCTTTTCGATGATCTTTACTGCGTCCGAGTTTAACTCCGGCAACTTTATGTCGCATAGCACTTACTCCGCTGTGATTTCTTCTTCATCTTTGAGATAGCCTTTTTCGCGCATTTTCTGGCGCAGTTCCTCGAGGCTTTTCTCACCGAAATTGCGGATGGACATCATCGCTTCCTCACCCTTTTCCAGCAACTCCAACACCTCACCGACCGTGGTGATACCGGTACGCTTAAGCGAATTGAACACCCGCACCGACAGATCCAGGTTCTCGATAGGGGTTTCGATCATTTCACTGGTTAATCGTCCGCTCTCTGTAAATTCATCTTCGCGCAGCGCCAGGGATTCTTCGCTTACCCCTGCCAAATGGCGGAATTGCTCGATGAGGAGTTTCGCAGCCGAGCTAAGGGCTTTCTCCGGGCTGATCGTTCCATCCGTCCAGATTTCGAGTCTCAAACTATCGTAATTTGTGCTCTGACCGACTCGCGCGCTGCCCACGGTCCAGTTCACTCGCCGCACCGGGCTGAAAATCGCATCCACGGGCAGTTCCCCAATCGGCAGTTTCCCGATGCGATCATCGGCCGGCGAATAGCCCCGTCCGCGCTCAACGGTCATCTCGATATCTAAATCCGCTTTACTGTCGTCAACCGTAAACAAATATAAGTCCGGATTGACAATCTCGATTTCGGGAGGCGCGATGATATCAGCAGCAGTTACTGCTCCGGCACCACGCACTTCCAAATGTAG
This sequence comes from Anaerolineae bacterium, assembly GCA_003130835.1. Taxonomy (GTDB): domain Bacteria; phylum Chloroflexota; class Anaerolineae; order Anaerolineales; family UBA4823; genus NAK19. Next base: position 93,439 of record QEXX01000016.1, read on the forward strand.
GCGGGCGGTATCCACATCATGCATCCGCATGCGCAGTTGTTTGATATTTAGCATGATGCGGATGACATCTTCGCGCACACCGGGAATATCACTGAATTCGTGGTGAATATCGGAAATGCGGATGGAGGTTACCGCAGCGCCTTCCAGGGAAGAAAGCAGCACGCGACGTAACGAATTTCCAATCGTAATTCCGTAACCGCGCTCGAGTGGGCTGATGACAAATCTGCCATAATTACGCGCTTCTGCATCGCGCTCAATTTTTGGCGTCACTAAACTAAAATAGCCAATCACGCTTCACCTCGTCTCCAGTCCCAGAAGGGTACGCACACTCACGAACTTAGCCAAAACTTCTTTCTCCATAGGTAAGCTTTCTAACGCGAGTAATACTCAACGATGAGCTGTTCGTGAAGATTACCATCGATCTCCGAACGCTCCGGCAAGCGCAAGACCGTTCCGCTGAGGTTCTTGAGATCACGCTCTAACCATGGCAGCACGGTGCGAGTTTCAGCGATGGCGGGTAAATCCTTGAAGTACGTGCGTGAGCGTGAACCCTCGCGAACCGCAATCTTATCGCCGGGGCTCAGGATCATCGAAGGGACATCCACGCGCCGACCGTTGACGGTGAAATGCCCATGGGTGACCAACAATCGTGCCTGAGCGCGGCTATCTGCAAAGCCTAAGCGATAAACGATATTATCCAAACGAGTTTCCAAGATCTGTAACAAATTGAAACCCGTCAAGCCACGCCTTTGCAGAGCTTCTTCGTAATAGCGTCGGAATTGACGCTCAAAGACCCCATAAATGCGCCGCGCTTTCTGCTTTGCCCGTAATTGGCGGTTGTAATCCGATTCACGCTTGCGTTTAAACTGTGAGCTTTTGCCATGTTGACCTGGTGCATAACCGCGGCGTTCAAAAGCGCACTTTGGGGTCATACAACGTTCGCCCTTCAGGAACAATTTTTCGCCTTCTCGGCGGCATAATTTACAAACTGCATCACGATATTTCGCCATATCGACTGAACCTTTTCCTTCCAAAAAGTCTTACAAGCTTACACACGCCGTTTCTTTGGCGGGCGGCAACCGTTATGCGGCACGGGTGTCACATCTGAAATCGAGAGGATCTTCAAGCCTAAGGCTTGGACGGCGCGAATAGCCGACTCGCGTCCTGGGCCAGGGCCTTTGACGATCAGATGAACCTCTTGCAAGCCCATGGCTTGGGCTGCTTTCAGCGCCTGTTCGGTAGCCAAACGGGCAGCAAAGGGAGTGCTCTTCCGCGAGCCTTTGAAGCCAGCCGATCCTGCACTACCCCAGGTAACGGTATTGCCATTCATATCCGTAATAGTTACGATGGTATTGTTAAATGTTGCCAGGATATGAACCTGCCCAACAGAGATTGTACGTTTGATTTTCTTTACGCCCTTGCGGCGAGTACTCCGAACTGTTTGAGCCATAACACCTCTCTTCGCACTTTAACTCTTCGAACTCTACCTTGGGTGAGTTGATTTGCCGGTTCAGCCGCTGGGTGGAAGGAACCCAACCGGCAAACCAACCCAACACAAGGATTATTTCTTCTTCGCTCCACGGCGGCGGCCGCGTCCGGCAACCGTCTTGCGTGGACCTTTGCGCGTCCGCGCATTGGTACGGGTTCGCTGACCACGCACCGGCAAGTTTCGGCGATGGCGTAAGCCGCGATAGCAACCGATCTCGATCAGCCGCTTGATATTCATTTGCACTTCACGCCGCAGATCGCCTTCGACTTTATAGTTCTGGGCAATATAATCGCGTAAAAGGGCGACCTCTGCATCGGTCAAATCCTTAACGCGAGTATCAGGATTAATATTTGTGGCGCGCAAAATCTCTTGCGCTCGCGGTTTGCCAATCCCATAGATATACGTCAAGCCGATCTCGACGCGTTTGTTGCGGGGTAAATCAACACCTTCGATACGAGCCATGTTTCACTATCCCTGTCTTTGTTTATGCTTTGGATTTTGACAAATCACATACAAGATGCCCTTCCGCTTGACAATCTTGCATTTCGCACAACGTTTTTTGATCGATGATGACACTTTCATAAGCATTTCTCCTTGAGTTACCTCGCGCCCAAAATTGGAACGCCATCCGAAATTTTCATTATACTCGAAGATAGCTCCTTCGTCTAGATTTACGGGACCGTCAAAATTTCAGGCCCGTTCTCGGTAATTGCAACCGTATGTTCCACATGAGCTGTCAAACTACCATCAGCAGAAGCCACCGTCCACTGGTCGGCAAGCACCTTGGTCTTCTCCGTCCCGACCAAAACCATCGGTTCAAGTGCGATGACCATGCCCGCCCGCAGTGGAATGCCTCTTCCCGGTATGCCATAGTTGGGCACTTGGGGACCTTCCCACATCGATCGCCCGACTCCGTGGCCGGTGTACTCTTTGGTCAGGTAAAACCCTTCCCCTTCCACGTATCTTTGAATGGCAGCTCCTACATCACCGACCCGATTACCAGGACGCAGTTGCTCGATGCCAATTTCTAACGCCCGATAGGTCACTTCGATGAGACGCTTTGCCAAGGGCGAAATCTCACCTACCCCAACCGTGAAAGCCGAGTCGCCCACAAAGCCTTCATAAATTGTCCCGCAATCCACCGATACGATATCTCCCTCTTGCAAGCGGCGCTTGCCAGGGATGCCATGCACCAACTCGTCATTGACGCTCACCGTTAGGGTTGCCGGATAGGGATAGGCTCCTGGAACACCAATGAAAGCCGGTTTAGCGCCATGTTGAAGAATGATTTCATGGGCAATTTCATCCAATTCAGCCGTCGTAATCCCAGGTCGAATGGCTTCTCGCACAGCTTGTAGGGCTAAAGCATTGATTCGACCTGCCTGACGCATGATCGCTAATTCCGCAGGACTTTTCAGAATAATTGCCCGCGCCCAGCTCATTGCACTCCTGCCAAAACGGTTAGGATTTCCTGCTTTACCGCCTCAATGGATTGGGTGCCATCCACCCGCACCAAAACACCCTTTTGACGGTAATACTCGATGAGCGGTTCGGTTTGCGAGCGATAAACCTCAATTCGTTGACGCACCGTCTCGGCTTGGTCATCTGGGCGCTGGATCAAAGGTGTCCCATCGTTATCGCAGATACGGGCTTGTTGGGGCGGGTTGTATTTCTCGTGGTAAACCCTCCCACAAGTTGGACAACTCCAGCGCCCGCTCAAGCGTTCCACTAACACCTCCGCTGGCACCTCTAACGAGATGACCGTATTGACCGAAGCTCCCATCTTCGCCAAGAAATCATCCAACGCCTCAGCTTGGGGGAGGGTGCGCGGAAAACCGTCCAATAATGCCCCATTGACGCAGTCGGGCTGTTTTAGGCGATCGCCGATCATACGGATGGTCACATCATCCGGCACCAGTTGACCGCACTTTATGTAGCCATCTGCCAACTTTCCCAGCTCTGTTTGTTTGCTAAGGTGCTCGCGAAAGATGTCCCCAGAAGAGACATGCGGGATCTGCAGGGCTTCGCTAATCGCCTTTGCCTGTGTGCCCTTTCCTGCGCCGGGTGGACCGAGTAAAACGATAAAATGAGCCATTCCCATCCCCTATCTAGCGAACCAGCAGCGTGTCCTCGTAGCCATGCAGTTTCAATTCTGCTTCAATGTTAAAGAACAAGTCTCGCACCACACCGACCACAATCAACAAGCCCGCCGAAGAGACCAAAAGCGGATTCCCGGTCGTACCAAACCGGAAAATCAGACTAATTAGCCAGGGCAAGATTGCAACGATTCCTAGGAACAGAGCACCTGGAAGGGTAATGCGTCGTAAGACTTTCATCAGATATTTTTGAGTGGGTGCGCCGCGACTGACACCTGGAATCTGCGCTCCAACCTTCTTAAGGTTTTCACCATAGTTCTGTTGCGAGAAAAGCACGTCCGTGTAAAAGAAGGTGAAGGCAACCACCATAATAAAATACATGATGTAATACAAGGACGTCTCGCCACCAAAATTGCGTTGAATACTGCGCGCCAAGTTGGCTAACCACTCCACTTGCGAAGTGGCAAAAAAGCTGGCAATGATGGCCGGAAACGTGAGCAGGGATTGGGCAAAGATCAAGGGAATCATCCCAGCCATATTAACCATCAGGGGTAATGTGCCTTTCACCGGCATCGACATGCGGTTGCCAACCCGCCGCCCAGGATACATCACCGGAATATTGCGCCGTCCCTGTTGCACAACCACAATGGCAAAGACGATCAAGCTGGTCATCACAAGAATAAAAATAAGATTAAACCAGCGCCGTTGCTCGTCCGCCATTAAACGAATGAAACTTTGGGGAATCTGCGAGACGATACCGGAAAAGATGATCAGCGATAAACCCTGATTACGGATACCGTACTCAGAGATCAACTCACCCAACCAAATGGCGAACATGGTTCCGGCTGTCATGCTGATGATGATTGTCAAGGAGGGCAATAACGCCTCCCCTCGAAAGCCAAAATTGCGCAGGATTTGTGTCCCAGCGAAACTGGAAAAGAGGTTAATCTGACCAATCGCCTGTAAAGCCGCCATCGGGACCGCTAACAAGTAAGTCCATTTCTCCATCCATTTTTGCCCTTGGCGGGGGTCTTCGGTCATCTTTTTCTGCAGCGAAGGAATAATCGGCACCAAAAGTTGCAAAATGATTTGAGCTGTAATGTAGGGATAAACCCCCATTGCCATGACCGAGAACTGCGACACGGTACCGCCGGAGAGCAAATCCAACAGGCTCACCAACGTACCGCCCGCAGTCCCGCCGGCCATAATTGAGGCAATTGCCTCACGGTTTACGCCTGGCACCGGCACATGCGCCACCAAGCGGAAGATGCCTAAAATCAGTAAGGTAAACAGCAACTTCCGCCGGATGTCCTGCGCCGACCAGATATATCGCCAAGCCGATCGTTTCATTGTATAGGCTCCTTATTCACTCGCTCCAGATTTAGCCTTCACTCTGGATAAGCTCAACACTGCCACCTGCGGCTTCAATTTTGGCGCGCGCGCCTTTGCTAACACGATGCACCTTTACCTTTAAGGCAGCTTGAATCTCTCCCTCGCCCAAGATGACGACCGGGTTGCGCTCGTTGCGCAACAGGCGCGCCTGCGCAAGGGTTTCAGGGGTAATTTCACTGCCATCGGGGAATTGGGTCAATTGATAAAGATTCACCTCGTTGTATTCCACGCGATGGATTGGCGTGAACCCAACCCCACGCATGAAGGGTAAGCGGCGGAAGTAGGGCAAGTTGCCACCCTGATGGTACAGCCGCGTTCCTCCTCCTGAGCGCGCCCCTTGCCCTTTGGTGCCGCGTCCAGCCGTTTTTCCCTGACCGGCTGCAATGCCGCGTCCGACTCGTTTGCGCTCTTTTTTGGAGCCTGGTTGTGGTTTCAAATCGTGCAATTTCATAACGCGTTCCCTTCTTCTACTTCAACGAGATGGGGGATTTTGGCAATCATCCCTCGCAAAGTTGGGCTATCCGCATGTTCAACGGTTTGGTTGAGGCGTCGCAAACCAAGCGCCCGAACTGTTGCCTTTTGGCGTTCCGAATAGCCAATTGGGCTGCGAACCAACGTGATACGTACAGTTTTCGGTGTTTCTTGTTCTGGTTTAGGCATGCTTCCTCCGATCCCAGAAAGGAGTGACATCGGCAAGAGCCTTGCCGCGGCGAGCTGCCTCTGCTTGGGGATCTTTTAACTGATCCAAAGCAAGCATGGTCGCTTTGACCACATTAAGGAGATTACTACTGCCCAAAGACTTGGTCAAAATATCCGAAATGCCGGCTGCTTCCAACACAGCGCGCACACCACCACCGGCAATGACACCCGTTCCCCGTGAAGCTGGCTTGAGAAGCACTTTGGCTCCCCCAATCTTTCCAATCACTTCGTGAGGAATCGTAGTATCGTAGAGTGCGATCTTGTGCATATTTTTACGCCCGCGTTCCACCGCTTTACGCATGGCATCTTGTACGGCGTTGGCTTTACCCACACCGATACCAACCTGTCCGCGGTTATCTCCCACGACAACCGTCACGCGAAAAGCAAAACGCCGGCCGCCTTTGACCACCTTGGCAACTCGCGCAATCTCAACGATTCGCTCATCATATTCGGGTTCGTAATCCATATAATCCGTCATGATTTACTCCATCTAGAGAGTCATCCAACTCTAAAACTCTAAGCCACCTTCGCGTGCACCATCGGCCAGAGCTTTGACCCGCCCGATGTATTTATAACCGCCGCGGTCAAAAACCACCTTCTGGACACCTTTTGCTTTGGCTCGTTCGGCTAAAGCCAAACCAACCAAGCGAGCTTGTTCTGACTTTTTTAGCCCCTGCAGTTTTTCACGCAGCTCATGATCGATGCTCGAAGCAGCTACAAGTGTATGACCGCAAGTGTCATCAATAATTTGAGCATAGATTTGCGATAAACTGCGGAAGACGTTCAGGCGCGGGCGATCGGGTGTACCACTGACCCGCTTGCGCACATGAAGATGCCTGCGAATCCGTGCTTCATTTCGTGATTTCGTAGCCATATTACTTTCCCTTACCCGTTTTACCAGCCTTGCGTCGGACAACTTCGTCGATATAGCGAATGCCCTTCCCCTTATAGGGTTCAGGCGGGCGCACACTGCGCACATCCGCCGCAATCTGACCGACTAATTGTTTATCGATGCCCATCACTTTGATTTGACGGGTTTTTGCATCCACATCGAAGGAAATCCCTTCGGGAGGCTCCATGCGCACAGGATGTGAATAGCCCACGTATAAAACTAAGGTCTTCCCATCCATTTCAGCACGATAGCCTACACCGTTGATTTCCAGTACTCTTTCAAAACCGTTGCTAACCCCGGTAACCATATTCTGAATCAGAGCGCGGGTCATTCCGTGTAGGGCGCGATGCCGATCAGCATCGGATGGACGGCGTACCACGATCTGGCTATCCTCCACGCTGACCTGCATCTCACCCGGGAAAACATAGCGGAGTTCTCCTTTCGGGCCCTTGACTCGAATCGAAGTGCCTTCAATTTGCACCTCAACCCCTTTGGGTATAGTGATCGGCATTCTTCCTATTCGCGACACGCTACTTTACCTCCTTCACAGGTGAAACCGAGGCGGCTCTGCAGCCGTTCTTTTTCACCCATGGATTGTTTTACCATATCTTACAGATCACCTCGCCGCCCACTCCTAATTGACGAGCGCGCTTGCCAGTCATCACGCCTTTTGGCGTAGATAAGATGGCAATCCCGATCCCCGATAACACCCAAGGGATTTCCTTCTTTCCAGTATATACTCGTCTGCCAGGACGGCTAACACGTTCCAGACCGGTAATGACCGGTTTCCGATTGCGCCGTTCTCCAACATACTTCAATTGAATGCGGAGAATCTTCTGCCCAGCGCTTTTACCATCGACGACTTCATAATTGCTAATGTATCCTTCTTCTTGAAGAATTTTCGCAATGGCAACTTTTAGCTTCGAACTGGGCAACGCCACCATCGAATGACCGGCCATAATGGCATTGCGGATGCGAGTCAACATATCAGCAATTGGATCATTTACACTCATCTTTCACACTCCATCCGTCTACCACGAAGACTTCGTAACGCCGGGGATTTTGCCCTGCAAAGCAATTTCGCGGAAGCAAATGCGGCACAATCCAAAGCGTCGCATGTAGCCTCGCGGCCTTCCACAAATTTTGCACCGATTTCGTACCCGATTAGGGTACTTGCGGCGTGTTTCTCGAATCATCATGCATTTCTTTGCCATGTTCTACCCATCCTTCTTGAAGGGCATGCCTAATAGTTTGAGTAATTGACGTCCTTCTTCATCTGTACGCGCAGAGGTGACAATGCTAATTTCCAAGCCACGCAGCTTATCAATTTTGTCATAATCGATCTCCGGAAAGACCAATTGCTCACGCAAACCGAGCGTATAGTTGCCGCGGCCATCAAACGCATCGGTTGGAACGCCACGAAAATCGCGCACCCGCGGCAAAGCGATGTTCATCAAACGATCCAAAAAGTCCCACATGCGCTCGCCGCGCAAGGTCACTTTGACCCCGATTGCGCGCCCCTCGCGCAGTTTGAAGGCGGCAATGCTTTTGCGCGCTTTGGTGATCACCGGCTTTTGTCCGGTGATTTTTGTGATGTCTTCTACGGCTGCCTCTAACGCTTTCGGATTATCCAAGGCTTCACCAACACCGACATTGACGACCACCTTTTTGATTCTCGGAACTTGCATGACATTGGTCAAGTTCAGGCTTTTCATCAATGCGGGTGCGACTTCTTTTCGATATCTTTCTTTCAAATGGCTCATACCGTACTCCCTGCGGATTAGTCAATCCACGCCTGACATTTCTTGCAAACCCGATGCACGCCATCGCCTTCACGGGCAATGCCTACCCGCGTCGGCTGATCGCACTTGGGGCAAACAAGCATAACATTGGAGATATGGATTGGACCTTCAAACTCAACGATCCCGGGGGTAATGTTACGGCGGCCTTGGGTCTGAACAGCGCGTTGATGCTTCTTGCGCATATTGACACCTTGGACAACAACGCGCTGTTCGTCCACCAAGACCCGAATCACCTCGCCCCGTTTGCCGCGGTCTTCTTCTCTGCCGGAGATCACTTCGACCTTATCGCCTTTGCGAATTTTCACCTTCATCGCTAACACTCCTCTCCCTACAGCACTTCCGGCGCCAAAGAGACGATCTTCATAAAACCTTTTTCACGCAGTTCACGCGCCACAGGGCCGAAAATACGGGTGCCTTTGGGATTTTTGCCATCGGTGTCCAAAATGACGGCCGCGTTGTCATCGAAGCGAATATACGATCCGTCTTCACGCCGCCACTCTTTGGCACATCGTACAACCACAGCTTTGACAATCTCGCTTTTCTTTACAGCTCCGTGCGGGGCAGCGGATTTGACCGTCGCAATGACCACATCCCCTACACGCCCATACCGGCGCGTTGAACCCCCCATGATGTGAATAACCAAAATTTCACGGGCACCAGTGTTATCCGCTACTTTCAAGCGCGACTCTTGTTGAATCATGCCCCACCTCCTTGCGCTAGGTTTGGCGCTTCAACACCTACCTGATGACGCACAATCGCTTCAACCACCCAACGCTTGCGTCGCGAGAGCGGTCGGCTTTCAACGATCCGCACCTGATCGCCAATTTGGCAATTTAATTCATCGTGTGCCATAAAGCGTCGCTTGCTGCGCACCACTTTCTTATATAACTGATGGATATAGGTGCGGCTAACTTCAACCACAACCGTTTTCTGCATTTTGTTGCTGATTACCACACCGGTCAATCTACGACGGGTATTCATTTTTCACTCTCCCTGACAATTGAGAGTTGGCGTTCGCGTTGAATGGTCAACAATCGCGCTAACTCTCGACGGGTCTGCCGCAGTGCCGAAGTATCCGTAAGGCTTCCCATCGCCAGTTGAAAGCGCAAATTCATCAACGCTTCACGGGTTTCGTTGATCTTTTTCTGCAATTCGGCATCAGACAAGGCTCTCATCTCACTCACTTTCATGCCTCGCCTCCTGCTCGCTCTAGGCGGTTGACGATCTTGGTTTTGATCGAGAATTTATATTGAGCCAGACGGAGCGCTTCATGCGCTACATCTTCTGGCAAACCGCCCCCCACCTCGAACATGATTCGGCCTGGTTTAACAACCGCCACCCAATATTCGACATTGCCTTTGCCTTTTCCCATGCGAGTTTCAGCCGGCTTCTTGGTCACCGGTTTATCGGGGAAAATGCGAATCCAGATTTTGCCGCGGCGGCGCATTGCCCTTACAATCGCCCGCCGCGCTGCTTCAATTTGCCGCGCCGTCACCCAACCGGGTTCCAGCGCTTGTAAACCGTAATCTCCAAAGGAAATTTCTGAACCGCGGTAGGCTTTGCCTTTCATGCGGCCACGCATTTGCTTCCGCCATTTGACACGCTTTGGCATTAACATAATTGCACCCTCGTCTTCATCCTCGAATTCTCTGCGGTCTGCCTGCCAGATGGGGCAAACCAGCACGTTAAGAAACTATTCACTAACATAAACTCCTTCTGTGGTTTCCACCATCTCCTCGGTTTCCAACCTTGCTTCACCGCGATAAATCCACACCTTAACCCCGATGATCCCATAGGTCGTCAAAGCGGTTGTTTTAGCAAAATCAATGTCTGCCCGAAGGGTTTGGCGGGGAACTTGGCCTTCGCGCATATTGACCGTGCGCGCCATCTCGGCACCACTCAGGCGACCACCGATCTCAACGCGAATACCTTGCGCGCCTTGACGCATGGCCTGTTGAATAGCCCGTTTCATCGCTCGTTGGTAGGAAATGCGGCGTTCAAGCTGTTCTGCAATCGTGGTTGCCACCAGATAAGCATCTAAATCCGGGTAGGGAATTTCTTTAATCTCTAAATCGATCTTCTTCCCAACCAACTGCTCCAATTCCATTCGCATCTTCTTGACGCTTTCTCCTTTACGCCCGATGAGCACACCAGGTTTAGCGGTATTGACCACCACCTTCACCTTGCCCGGGAAGCGTTCGATTTCGACGCGGGAAACACCGGCGCGGGGAGCCTCGTTTAGCACGATCTGGCGAATTTGAAAGTCTTGATGGAGCTGGTCAACATACTCATTCCCTTCGGCATACCAGCGACCTTCCCAGGTCTTATTGATTTTCAAACGAAATCCGATTGGATGAACTTTACGACCCATAAATTTCTCCTTACTTAGACTACTCTTTTTCGCGCAAAATGACCGTGATATGAGAAGCGCGCCGCAACCACGGTTTAAACCGCCCCCGCGCCCCGAACTTACGCCACTTGCGGGTGGGAGCTTCGTTGGCATAGATCGTGTGAATATATAGGTCTTCTTGGTTTAGGCCAAAATTTTCTTCCGCATTCGCTACCGCAGAGTTGATCAATTTCAGCAACGGGGTCGCTGCTGCCTGAGGAGCAAAGCGGAGGATATCCTGAGCCTCACCGACCTTTTTCCCGCGCACCAGATCAACCAACAGGCGCACTTTCTGCGGTGAATACGGGACATAACTGACATGAGCGCGAACATCAATACTCATTACTTCTTCCCTCGCTTCACTTTCTTTTCTGCCACGTGACCGCGGAAGGTCCGTGTGGGGGCAAATTCTCCCAATTTATGACCGACCATGTTCTCGGTGATATAGATCGGCACATGCCGCCGACCGTCGTGAACGGCAATGGTATGGCCGACCATTTGCGGAAATATCGTACTATCGCGGCTCCACGTGCGAATGACTTTCTTTTCGCCTTTTTCATTCATCGCTTCAATACGAAGAAGCAATTTTGGATCTACGAACGGACCTTTTTTTAGTGATCGTCCCATTCCATCTTCTCCATTCGGTTCTACATCCGTTTCATTTTCATCGGTTTAGCGTCGTTTCTTACTGCGCCGACGCACAATATATTGATCGGTTTGCTTATTCCGCCGTGTCTTATAGCCACGCGTTGGTTTGCCCCAGGGGCTTTTCGGGCCCGGCATACCGATCGGTTGCCGCCCTTCCCCACCGCCATGAGGGTGATCACGGGGACTCATTGCCGTACCGCGCACCGTTGGGCGAATGCCCAAATGCCGTTTGCGTCCGGCTTTACCCAGCTTAATATTGCTGTGATCGACATTCCCAACTTGACCAATGGTGGCATAGCACTGCTGTAAAACCAAGCGCACCTCGCCAGAAGGTAAACGAATTTGTGCATAATTCCCTTCTTTTGCCAGCAGTTGCGCTGCGCTCCCAGCCGCTCGCACCAATTGCCCGCCCTTGCCGACCTTGAGTTCGATGTTGTGTACCATGGTTCCAACCGGAATATTGGCGATCGGCAAGCTATTGCCCGGACGAATTTCCGCCGTCGGCCCAGCCATGACGGTATCGCCAACTTTCAGTTCAAGTGGGGCGATAATATATCGTTTTTCACCATCTGCATAATGCAAGAGAGCTAAGCGAGCCGTGCGATTGGGATCGTATTCAATGGCAGCTACTCGGGCGGGGATGCCTCTCTTATCCCGCTTGAAGTCCACGATGCGGATAAAGCGGCGATTGCCACCCCCACGATGGCGAACGGTTACTCGCCCATAAACGTTGCGACCACCTTTCTTGCGTAACGGAACGATCAACGAGCGCTCCGGGATCGTCTTGGTGATCTCTTCAAAAGTATAGCCGGTCATGCCACGTTGACCGGGGGTTGTCGGTTTGTACGTTTTAACAGCCATTACTTCACCCCTTCAAAGATGGGTATGGTATCACCAGGTGCCAAGGTGACAATCGCTTTCTTATAACCACTGCGCCGCACCCGTAGGCGCCGATTCCTAGCTCGGCGTGTCCGTTTGGCGGGGAGGTTAATCACATTGACCCGCAAGACATCGACGTCAAAAAGAAGCTCAACAGCATCTTTGATTAAGGTCTTGCTTGCATCTGGAGCAACTTCAAAGACATATTGATGCAGATCGGCATTCAAGTAATTGGATTTTTCCGTGATGATCGGACGGCGTAAAACATCATAAATCGTCGACATGTCTGCCTCCAACCTATCCTAAAAACGATACCAGCACATCCAAGGCTTTGAGAGGCATGACAACTTTGTCATACTTCAACAAATCCCGAATGTTGAGGTAATTTGCCAATAAGGTCTTGGCATCCGGCAGATTGTTGGTGGAACGGATAACCGGCTCATACAGGGCATCTTTAGAGGGAATCAAAATCAACGCACTTGCGTCCCCAACCAAACGATCGAGAGCTTGAGCCATTAGGCGGGTTTTCGCCTCAGGCAAGGTTAACTCATCCAAAACCACAATGCCCTGTCCAGCAGCTTTGATAGATAGGGCTGAACGCAAGGCTGCCCGACGCATTTTCTTAGGCATCCTTTGGTCGTAATCGCGCGGTTTTGGCGTATGTACCTTGCCACCTCCAACCCACTGCGGAGCACGCCGCGAACCTTGTCTCGCTCGTCCGGTACCCTTTTGTCGCCAGGGCTTTTGACCGCCACCTTCGACTTCACTGCGTCCCTTGGTCTTATGAGTCCCTAAGCGTGCGTTCGCCATCTGACGGACATAAGCCTGATGCATCAGGCTGACGTTCGTTGGGGCTTCGAAGATCGCCGCCGGCAACTCGACCGTACTTACTTTTTCACCTTGGATATTCAAAACATCTACAATCATTCCAACGCTCCTCATTACTGCTTGCGAGCTCCCTTGATCATCAGCAAGCCGCCTTTTGGACCGGGCACCGCTCCCCGCACACCAAGCAGGTTTCGTTCTCCATCCACCAACACAACCTTTAGGTTCTGAACGGTTACGCGCTCGTTGCCCATGTGGCCTGGGCCGCGTGAGCCTTTGAACACTCGCCCAGGGGTCGTGCCGGAGCTACGCGCCCCAGGAGCACGCCATCGATCGGATTGACCATGCGTTTTCTTGCCACCGCCGAAGTGGTAGCGCTTCACAGCTCCCGCAAAGCCCTTCCCCTTGCTGATGCCGGTGACATCCACCAATTCACCAGGGGTAAACACCTGATCTACTGTCACCTTATCACCTTCAGAGACCTCGGGCTGTTTTTCGCGAAACTCGCGTAAAAAGCGCAACGGAGGAAGATTGTTGCGCTTCAGGTGCCCGAGTTCACCGGCAGTCAGTCGCTTTGGCTTAACTTCTTCAAAGCCCAGTTGGACTGCGGTATAGCCATCCTTCTCAACGGTTCGGATCTGTGTAACGTAACACGGTCCGGCCTCGATCAAAGTAACCGGAATAGCCACGCCCGACTCGTCGAAGACCTGAGTCATACCGACTTTTTTGCCAAGTAGCCCTTTTAACATCTCAATTGTCTCCTATAATCAAAAATCATCTTGCGGGACTGTCAGTCTGGGCACGACTGCATCATCCCTGCCCGCAACGCAGTCACACGATCTGCCGCACAACAGCGCGAATTTTGGGTGCACGTACAGGATCGTTCTTGCGCTGCCTATCTTTCGATGCGAAAGGTTGTTTTCCTTTCGCCTTGCTCACTTGTTAAATCTTGATCTCGATATCCACTCCCGCAGGGAGATTCAATCTCATCAACATGTCAATCGTCTTTGAATCTGGATCCAACACATCAATCAGCCGATTATGGGTGCGAATTTCAAAATGTTCATGAGAGTCCTTGTCGATGAACGTTGAGCGCCGCACGGTAAAGCGTTCAATACGAGTTGGCAAAGGCACCGGACCGACTACCCGGGCGCCCGTTCGCTCGGCAGTCTCAACAATTCGCTTTGCCGACTGATCGAGTACACGATGATCGTATGCTTTAAGCCGAATGCGTATTTTCTGTTTAGCCATATCCTACCTAGTCCAAGATTTTGGTGATCACGCCGGCGCCGACCGTCAGACCGCCTTCACGGATGGCAAACTTCGAACCTTGCTCCAACGCCACCGGCACAATCAACTCCACTTCCAAGTTCACATTGTCGCCCGGCATCACCATCTCC
>QEXX01000017.1 GCA_003130835.1 Anaerolineae bacterium
CAATCGGATCGCCCAAACCACCCCGATAGAATTGAGCCTCGCCGGTTCAATCCCCGATCGCTTTCATGCCTTTGGCATCGCCTGCGAGGAATTGGATTCGAGTGACGTCCTTGAGATTTCTCCCTTAGCTGCCAAGTGGGTTACGTTGGTTCGGCAGACCCAATCGCCCGGCGCTTTGATTTTACATACTGTTCGTTTTGGCCCACATTCTAAAGGCGATGACACTCGTCCTGCAGAAGAGATTGCCCGCCTAAAAGAAAGCCGTGATCCGCTGAAGATTCTTGCCGCTCGTTTAGCGACTGATGAACGGGAGGCCATTGAAGCTGAAGAGCGAGCTTTGATTGAGCAGGCCTTTGAAGCAGCATTGAAAGATGAATATCCCACGCCGCAGAGGATGGCGGAACGGGGAGAAGCCCTCACCCCCAGCCCCTCTCCCACAGGGAGAGGGGAGACTGCTCTCACTGCTGACCCTTCTCCCACAGGGAGAGGGGAGACTGCTCTCGCTGCTGACCCTTCTCCCACAGGGAGAGGGGAGACAGCTCTCACCGCTGATCCTTCTCCCACAGGGAGAGGGGAGACAGCTCTCACCACTGACCCTTCTCCCACAGGGAGAGGGGAGATTGCTCTTACCGCTGACCCTTCTCCCACAGGGAGAGGGGAGATTGCTCTCACTGCCGACCCTTCTCCCCCAAGGGGAGGGACGACTGCCTTCAACCCCAGTCCCTCTCCCACTAGGAGGGGAGAGGGGGATGGACGAACTACGGTTCTCCAATGCCTGAACCTCGCCATTCATCAAGCGCTTGAGCACGATGAGCGGGTGTTTCTTCTCGGACAGGACTTGCTGGATCCGTACGGGGGTGCTTTTAAAGTCACCCAAGGGTGTTCCACCCGCTTTCCGCATAGGGTGTTTCCTACCCCAATCTCGGAAGCTGGCTTGGTGGGAATAGCGGCGGGCATGGCGTTGCGGGGCTTGTTGCCGCTGGCTGAGATCATGTTCGGAGATTTCCTGACCCTGATTGCCGATCAGGTCGTCAACCATATTGCCAAATTTCGTTGGATGTACAACGAAGCTGTCAAGGTGCCCTTGGTGGTGCGGACTCCGATGGGTGGCGGGCGCGGTTACGGGCCGACCCATTCTCAATCGTTGGAAAAACTCTATTTGGGTGTGCCGGGCATTCATGTTGTGGCAGTGACCAACTTTGGGGATCCGGGTGACTTGCTGCATCATGCCTTGTTTGGCGATGATGAGCCGGTGATTTTGATTGAGCATAAGAGTTTATACCCGCTATCTGTTTGGGAGGACCGCGATCCCGATCTGGAGCGCGAGGTGGCTTGGACGGTTTGGGGTTATCCGATCTACACCTTGCGCTTGAAAGGCGCACCGCGTCCAAACCTTACGTTGATTGCGTATAGCTATATGGCAGAACTTGCTCGGCAAGCGATGATTCAGCTTGCCTACCAAGCGGAAATCTTTTGCGAACTGGTCGTTCCAACCCTATTGAATCCGTTCGCCGATGAAAGGATTGGGGCATCCGTTCAACGCACTGGAAAGGCTTTGGTGATCGAAGAAGGTACCCTAAGCCTCGGCTGGGGGGCAGAAATCGTGGCGAGAATTGCAGAACGCTTTTCTCCGAAACCAATTCGCGTGGCTCGCATTGCGGCGGCAGAGCATCCCATTCCTGCCTCGCCGCCTTTGGAAAAAGCCACCTTGCCAAATGTGGAGGCTATCATCCATAAAGCAAAGAGCTTGATGGTTTGAAAAGACGGTTGCGCTGGAGATGACGATGACGGATAAAATCAAAGCGATTCAGTTCCCGTTGATTAACGCCAATGAACCGGAGATGAGGCTGGTCGCAATCGAGGTTCGGCAGGGGCAAAAAGTTCAGGCAGGGCAGGTCTTATGTGTTGTGGAAACAACCAAAGCCACTGCCGACGTGACGGCTGAGAGCGATGGCTTTGTTTTTCTCGTCCAGCGTCAGGTAGGAGACACGGTGCGAGCCGGAGAGCTTTTTGGCTACATAACGCAAGAACTGAATTTGGATGTACAGAGCCTGTTAAGTGAAAGCCAGCCTGCTAAGAATCTTGCAGAAAAGACCGGGCAAATGCAACTGCGCCTGACCGAAGCGGCACGACGTCTGGCAGAGGAATTGAAGATCGATTTCGATCGCTTGCCGAAAGGGGAATGGATCACCGAGCAACGCTTACGGCGTTGGTTAGAAGAGCAAAGTCTGCCAGAGCAACCGATCATTTCGCCACCCATGGATGCAACGGCGGTGCTGATTTTCGGGGGGGGAGGGCATGGAAAATCGCTGATCGAGTTAATTCGTGCTAGCGGACACTATCTTGTGGCGGGTGTCGTGGACGATCATAAACCTCTAGACAGCCGAGTTTTGGATGTGCCGCTGATTGGGCGCAGTGAAGACTTAACGCGTCTGTATCAGAGGGGTTATCGCCTGATGGTCAATGCGGTCGGAGGCATTGGCGATCTTTCACAGCGTATCGCAGTCTTCGAGCGCGGCAAATCGGCTGGGTTCTCTTTCCCGACGGTTATCCATCCCACCGCGTTTATCGAGACGAGCGCAACATTGGCTGATGGTGTGCAAGTGTTTCCGCATGCCTATGTGGGCAGTGACGCCAAGATCGGCTTTGGCGTGATCATTAACACGGGGGCGATTGTCTCCCATGATTGTGAGTTGGGTGACTATGTCAACCTATCGCCAGGCGCCATTTTAGCCGGTGAAGTGAGGGTGGGTGAAGCGACCTTGATCGGGATGGGAGTTACGGTCAATTTGCGGGTAAAGATTGGCGCGAAATGTCGCATTGGCAATGGCGCAACGATTAAGCAAGATGTGCCGGATGGCACGCTTGTGCGCGCCGGCGCCATTTGGCCACCTTAAGCCAAGATAGGGTGCCGCAGGTTTCTCATTCGTCTAAAGTCGTTTTTGTTGTTGGGCGCTCTCCTTTGCGAGCCGGGAGCAATGCAATCGCAATTCAGGTTGCGATCAAATCAGTCAGCTTTATGATCCGGTAAAATTAATTCTCTACTGGATAGCATCCGCTGACCAGACAAGACGGTATGCGTCGCGGTGAAGCCCATCAGGTATGCGTGGCAAGGGGGCGAAAAATTCCAACACAATTCTGATGTTCTTATCTTGCAATTTTAGATAAAATCCCTCCAGGAGGTGTGCCTATGAATGTTTCGATGTGGAAGAAGGCATTGCAGGTTATCCCGCACGTGGAGAAAGCCGAGTGGGATCGGTTAGATGTCATTTCCAAGTGGCTGATTTCGACCCGCGCTGCTGTGCTCATCATGACCTTTTTGAGCGGTGCAATTGCGGGAATTCTGGCGTACCAACAGGGCCTGTTCAACTTCGTGCCCTGGTTTTTAGCCACTTTGGGGATTGTGCTTGCCCATGCAACCAATAATTTGCTCAATGATTACACTGATGCAGCGCGCGGGGTTGACCAAGAAAACTACTACCGCGCCCAATATGGACCGCAACCGCTGCTGCACGGCTTGATGACCAAGCGTCAGCATTTGACCTACTCGGCGGTGACCGGTGGGTTGGCGCTAGCGATTGGCATTTCCTTAACTTTCTATCGCGGCGGTTTGACCTTGCCGTTGCTATTAGCTGGTGCGTTTTTTGTCTTGTTCTACACCTGGCCATTGAAGTATATTGCGCTGGGTGAGGTGGCTGTTTTGATCGTTTGGGGCCCGTTAATGATCGGTGGGGTTTATTATGTGGTTACCGGTATCTGGGACTGGAACGTTGTGCTTGCCAGCCTGCCTTATGCTTTAGGAGTCACGGGGGTGATTTTTGGCAAACACATCGACAAGGTAGACATGGATAAAGCCAAACGAATCTATACCCTGCCGGTGCTCTTGGGTGAGCGGCTCTCGCGCTGGACGGTGCTAGCAATGCTGGCAGCTCAGTATCTTTCGGTCATTTACTTGGTGGCAATTGGTTTCTTTTCGCCGATCTTATTGGTTGTGCTGTTCGCTTTACCGGCTTTTTACCGCATTCTGCCGATCTTTTTCGCCCCAAAGCCGCTGGAAAAACCGAAGGACTTTCTAGAGGTTTGGCCGAATTATTTTGTCGCGGCGGCCTTTTTCCATAACCGGCGGTTTGGTTTGTTCTATCTAGCGGGTTTGATTCTGAGCTTAATCATTCGCTGAAAATCCACCCGGTGTAGCGTGTCGAGGTGCTCATCGACCTCAAGTTTTGCAGGCGAGGATACCGGTCACTTTCAGAAGGGTAAACTAGGGATACCTGCTCGCCGAGACGAATCAATCAGCCGCCTTGCCCGATCTGCCTTGGGGAAGGCGGCTGATTGACATCCCGTTGGGTTTATCCTGAGTTATCCGGGAAGATGACTTCTTCTCGACCGGCGAGGCGCTCTTGAATCCGTTGTACCACGATATTAAGGTGTTTCGGACGATGGACATAGTCGAGGTCGTCGGTGCGGATGGTGAGCACCGGACAAGCATCAAAAGTTTGCATCCAATCGTCATAAAAACTCTCTAGCAACCGCAAGTAGTCAGCCGTGATACCGCTCTCCATATTGCGGCCACGTTGACGAATGCGGTTCATTAAGACCTCTACCGGCGCTTGCAGATAGATTAGTAAATCTGGGGGTGGCAGTTGGTTTACGATGAGATCGAAAACCGTGCGGTAGGATTGGTAATCGCGTTCACTCAGATTCCCCATCTGATAGAGGGCGCGCGCAAAGATATGGGCGTCTTCGTAGATGCTGCGATCAATGATGACCGACTGAGGCAGTTGCATCATTTGCAGATATTGCTGAGCGCGATGCCCCAAAAAGAAGACTTGTAAATGAAATGCCCAAGCACGCATATCGGCGTAGAAATCCGCCAGATAGGGATTGTCGGCGACCGACTCAAAGGCCGTATGCCAACCTAGTCGGGCGCCGATTCGCTCAGCCAGCGAGGTTTTCCCGGTTCCGATGTTTCCGGCGACTACCACTAAACGTTTGGTCATCGCTCAACACTCGCTAAAGCCGCAGGCATAACATTTTCGACAACCTTCCTCATTGACGACAGCAGCTTGTCCACATTCAGGGCAAAGGTCTCCAATTTGCATGCGGGCTGAGTCGGGTGATGACCCATTCGATGATGATTCTGATGAGTATCCGTTGGTGCGGTCAAAATCCAACTCCAGTTCCATCATGGCAGTCTTTGGGTTTGAAATCTCTTCCTGATCTGCCTTGTTTTCTAGGTATTCTGCCAACACCTGTGCCACACCATCGGGCAAAGAGCGAACACGATTTGGCCCGAAGCCCAAGGAACGCCCGCCGCCGATGCCACTCAGTTGCCTCCAGACCTCTTTGAGCCGTTCTCGAGGCGGTATAGGAGAAGCGAGGCGCAGAATGTAAGAGATCAAGCGACCGATGGCTTCAGAAACGGCTGCCGTATCCGAGCCGGCCTTTGCGGTGTTGATAAAGACCTCAAAAGGTTGGTTGCCTCCGTTTTCATTGATGGTGATGAAAGCTTTGCCTAAAGGTGTGTTTACGCTGTAAGTATATCCATGCAAGGCGCGTGGGCGGGGCTTTTTCTGCTCCTGCCACAGGGCAATTTGTTCAGCGCTATAACCGGCGCTTTCTTCTTTGGCTTTTTTCTTGGCAGTTGCCTTCGTTTCCAAAACGACTTTTTCACGGGAGCCGGTCACATATACTGTGATGCCTTTGCAGCCTAACTGCCAGGCAAGCTGGTACGCAATCATCACATCCTCGACGGTAGCGTCGGCGGGGAAATTGATGGTTTTACTCATGCTATTGTCCACAAAGGCTTGCATGGCGGCTTGCATGCGCACGTGTTCCTCCGCTGTTACATCCGTAGAGACAACGAAGACATGCCGAATCGCTTCGGGGACTTCATCCAAGCCCTGGCATGTGCCGTGTTCGATCACGTGCTCAATAATCCGGGCGCGTGTTTCTTCATCAAGACCTGCTTCAATGAGTGCTTTTTCAAAGAGAGGGCTGGTATAGTGGAGTTGCAAGTCTTTGCCGTTGTCGTTGACGTGGCGGATGTAAGCAAGCGCGAACACCGGTTCACATCCATACCCTTCGCAGCCTGCTACCGTGGCGATGGTGCCGGTTGGGGCGACCGTGGTTTGAGCAGCGTTGCGAATGCCGTGTTGGCGAATTCCCTCGACGATTTCTTGCCAATCAATCGATGGGCGGTTCCAATTATGGGTGTAGGGGAAGAGAGGCGTGGGTGGCTTCCAGGTCAAATTCTCCGGGTCATAGATGCTTCCCTTGATTGCTAGGAAGGGTCCACGTTCCTTGGCTAGTTGGATGCTCGTGCGCATGGCGTGGAAACGAATAAATTCCATCACCTGGGAGGCAAATTCTTGCGCTTCAGGAGAGCCATAGCGGATACCGACATGGTACATCAGATCGGCTAAGCCCATGATGCCCAAACCGATGCGGCGAGCTTTCATAGCCGCTTCGCGCAGTTGAGGGACAGCCGGAACATACGCATTGGCGTCCACCACATCGTCCAAAAAGCGGGTAGCTAGTTCGACATTGCGTTGCAATTTTTCCCAATCCACTTGGCGGTTTGGCGCAAAATGTTGGGCAAGGTTGATCGACCCCAAACAGCAGTTCTCGTAGGGACCTAACCATTGCTCTCCACAAGGATTGGTCGCTTCGAGAGGATAGAGATGAGGTACCGGGTTGCTGAGATTCGCAGCATCTAGGAAGAGAACCCCAGGTTCTCCGTTGTGATGGGCTTGGCGCACAATCTTTTCAAATAATTCCCTCGCCTTGACTACTTTGTAGACTTTAATCGGGATGCCCGCGGCTTCAGCTTGCTCTAAGGTGCCATCGAAGTCTTTGTATTGGGGAGCTGTTACATCCGGAAAACGCAATTCCCAATCGGCGCCTTGAATAACAGCCTTCATAAAGGCGTCGGTGATTCCGACCGAGATATTAAAGTTTGTAATTGCGTTTTCATCGGTTTTGCAAGTGATAAACTCTTCAATATCTGGATGATCGACTCGCAAAACAGCCATGTTGGCGCCGCGGCGGGTTCCACCTTGGGCAACTTCTCCAAAGGCTTTGTCATAGACACGCAGAAAACCAACCGGGCCTGTCGCTTGCCCAGCCGAGGATTTGACCAGCGTGCCTTTGGGGCGCAAGCGGGAAAAGGAGAAGCCATTGCCACCGCCAGTTTGCTGGATTAGAGCTGCATCGCGTAAGGTTTGGAAGATGCCGGTTGAGCGGCGTCCCATGTCGTCGCTAATGGGCAACACGAAGCAGGCAGCCAATTGCCCAAGGGGCGTGCCGGCGCCGGTGAAGGTCGGTGAGTTTGGGAAGAAGCAACGCGACGTCAACAACTCGTAGTATTGGATGGCGATGCCGATCACATCTTCCCCCCATTGTTTTTCGACCTGGGCAACGGAATAAGCTACTCGCCAAAACATCCCTTCCACCGTCTCTGCAGGTGTCCCATCGGGATTGCGCCGCACATAACGGCGCATCAGAACCTGTCGAGCGTTGTCGGTTAACTCGACTTTGGGCAAACCTTCGGGCATCGAAGGAAGAGGGAGTAGGGTGGATTGTTGTTTGGACTCGGTCAACATTGTAACGACTCCTTTACAGATAGAATAACGATAAAGAACAAGCGGGCGCCCCCTTTGGCATCTTGCCGTGACGATCAGCTCTCGAGGAGATGATCGATTTCGTCGCGAATCGATTTTAGGTCGGAAAGGCGTAAGTAAACAATCGCGTAGCGGATATAAGCAATTTGGTCTAGTTCTTTTAGACCGGCGATCACCATATCCCCCACAACACGGGATGAAACCTCGGCTCTGCCCATTGCTTGAAGGTTAGCTTCAATTTCTCCGACCAAGCGTTCAATATCGGCGGCGGAGACTGGCCGTTTGGCGCAAGCGATGCGAATGCCCCGCAACAACTTCTCGCGATCGAATTCTTCCCGCGTGCCATCCGCCTTGATAATGAGCGGTGTGGCTAAAATGGGGCGCTCATAGGTGCTGAATCTCTGCCCGCATTTTTCGCATTCCCGCCTGCGGCGCACCCCACCGCGCGAATCGTGTGAAGTATCTATCACTCTGGAAGTTGTGTTTTTACAGTAGGGACATTGCATCTTATCAAAAAAATAGTGGAACAAATGTTACCCCTATAGGTGGGGGTTAGTCAGTGCTGTCTTGGCATATATTGTACTAAATGGCATTTTAGCATAGGTGGTGAAATAAGGCAAGAGTTAATTCCCCTTAATCACATTAAAGTTTTTGGGGCGACCTTTGCGCCGCCCCAAAATGCCGGCTGCTCTCCACGCGAGGGCAAAGATGGAGAGAAGCCGACAGAAATCTCAACCGGCTGCTGGGAGGAGGAGACCAGCAGCTCGGTGGAACAAGGGAAAAATTACAACCGGTCAGTTATTTTAAGCGATCGCTTGTCAAACGATTGCGCAGGAAAGTAGGGATATCTAGGTCTTCGGTGTTAAGGGCGCGCGGTTGGAAGTCCCGCCGTTGGCTTTGGGTAGTTGAACTGCTCTGCGCTATCCGTTCGGATTTGGTTTCACGGGGCGCTGCCTCACCGCCAGAACGGGGTGGGGCGGAACGCTCAAAACCCGTGGCGATCACAGTAATCCGCACCTCGTCTCTCATATTGGGATCGATGACTGCTCCAAAGATCAGGTTGACGTCTGGATGGGCAGTGCTCTTGATGATTTCAGCGGCCTCATTGACGTCATGAAGCGTCAAATCGTTCCCGCCGGTCACATTGAATAGGATGCCTCTGGCGCCATCAATAGTGATGTCCAACAACTGGCTGGAGATGGCTTGTTCGGCTGCCATTCGGGCGGCTCCTTCTCCCTTGCCGGTGCCGACGGCCATGAGCGCCGCTCCGCCTTCGGACATGATGGTTCGTACATCGGCAAAGTCTAAGTTGATTAATCCCGGCACAGTGATCAATTCGGAAATGCCTTGTACCCCTTGGCGCAGGACGTCATCGGCAAGTTTAAAGGACTGCTCCACGGTAACCCTCCGATCGACGATTTGTAACAAACGGTCATTTGGAATGACGATAAGAGTGTCAGCCTGTTCCTTTAGTTTGCTAATCCCTTGTTCGGCGGTTTGAATGCGCTTCGGACCCTCAAAAGAAAATGGGCGGGTCACAACCCCGATGGTCAAAGCCCCGCATTCCTTGGCGATTTGAGCGACAATGGGGGCTGCGCCGGTGCCGGTTCCGCCTCCCATGCCGGCTGTAATGAAGATCAGATCGGCGCCTTTGAGGATGTTATATAGATCCTCAGCCGATTCTTCGGCGGCTTTCCTGCCGGTCTCTGGGTCGCCTCCGGAACCTAGTCCGCGGGTCAACTTTTCGCCAATGCGCACGCGAATCGGGGCTTTTGAATTGAGCAAGGCTTGCGCGTCCGTGTTGATTCCGACAAACTCAACCCCTTGCAACCCTTCGCTGATCATGCGGTCGACAGCATTACAGCCACCACCGCCCACGCCAACAACTTTGATTTTGGCAAACGACTCGATCGAATTGGGAATTGTGTTGGTACTCATAAAATGATCCTCCTCATACAGAAATTCTCGTCTCTTGTTATCGGTATCCCCTATCAGGGGAGAAGCCGTCGTAACCATTCCTTTAGGATTTCCCAAGCCTGATTCTCTCCGGCAAGGCGTGGGTGGAAATCCTTCTGTGATGTGGTTGTTATAAATTCGTTATAGAGATAAGCCCACTTCAGCAGCCCGACAGAAGTGGCAAAGGCCGGTGAATTCAAACGATCGCTCATGCCCACTAGTCCTTCGGGACGAGCGATGCGCACCGGCACACCAAAGATACGATTTGCCATCGTGCGCATCCCTGGCAGTAGACTGCTGCCACCCGTCAAGACAATGCCAGCCGGTAGGAGACCGTCGTATCCCGATCGTTTTAACTCTTGGAGAACTAAGCTGAAAATCTCTTCTACCCGCGCTTCGATAATGTTGGCAAGGGTGGCACGGCTGATTTCAACCGCTTGATTTTCGCCAAAGGGCTTTATTTCAAAGGTTTCGTATTCGTTCACCTCCGCTTGGATGGCATGACCGTGTTGAATTTTGATCTCTTCTGCTTGAGACATGGGTAAGTGTAGTCCCTGAGCAATATCCGAAGTGATATGATTCCCGCCAACCGCTAAAACCGCTGTGTACCAGACATCCCCTTCGCTGTACAGGGCGATATCGGTGGTGCCGCCGCCAATATCACAAACCAAGACCCCCATTTGGCGCTCGGTTTCTGTCAGGGCAACCTCAGCCGAGGCAAGGGGGTTAAGGACGAATTGGGACACCTCAACGCCGGATAAGCCCACGCATTGCCGTAGGTTTTCTGTGGAAGCGGCTGAAGCGGTGATGATGTGCGTTTCAACTTCCAGGCGATAGCCATGCATGCCGATGGGCATCCGAATTCCTTCTTGTCCGTCCACGTTGAAGCCACGATGGATGACGTGGATGATTTCGCGGTTGTGGGGGATGGAGATGGCTCGCGCCGACTCGATGGCGCGTAGAATGTCATCTTGGTCAATCACCCGTCCGCTTACACCCACTACCCCGCGACTATTGGTCGAAGAGACTTGCGAACCAGCCATGCTGACCAAGGCGGTGTTGATCTCCATCCCTGACGTGCGCTCAGCTTTTTCGATTGAACGCTTAACTGCTTGAGAGGCTGCAGCCAGGTCTACGATGACACCTTTCTTAATGCCTTGAGAGGGTTCAATGCCGACCCCTAAGATTTGCAGTTGGCCCGCTGTTTCCTCATAGCCGACTAAGGTGCAAATTTTGGTCGTGCCGATATCGATCCCAACAACGACTGGACGTTCGGTTTTCATTATCATCGCTCCAATCGGTAATACGGTGCATGGACGTATTCAATACTGATCAGCACCGGCTTCTGTTCTTCTTTCTTGATGATTTTCTTGACCATCAATTCATAGATCTGCATCTTAAGACTGAGATCCTTCAATGCGCCGACATACACGGTCCACCCGCGCGGATCACGCCAGCCAATTCCGCGTTCCTGATCGTAAAATAAAACTGCTCCATCCGGGATCATGGCGCTGATCGATAGGATGCCTGAAACCAACTCAATAGGAAGCAGAGGTTCGCGCAGCGCGCTTTGTGCTTCAGGCTGTATAGGCAAGGGAAAATCTTTGGCTTCGATCACCAATTTTGGAAGATTGTTCCCCTCACCGCGCACCGGAAAAGCGAATCCTTCCGCATCGACCAGCCAGGTGCGATCCTCGTGTTTCCAGACTAAAATTGGTTTTCTTTCCTCCACCTGGATGGTGACCTTATTGGGGAAATTTAGATTGATGTCTACCCTGCGAAATTCTGGAAATTGGGTAATGATCTGCTCGCGGATCGCTTGCGGATCAATCGTGAAAACTGGCTGACCCTCAAGATCCAACTCGATTGAAACCTCTTTGGCGCTAATGCGCTGCAATCCTTGATAGTTCACCGTATTCACTTTGAAAACAGGCGCTGTCCAAAGCAAGTAGAGAATGGCTATCATGGCTAGGCTCAACGAAGCGGAGAAAAGCCTCCAACCTAACCGAATTTGCGGTAGGCTTGGCAACTGAATTTCTGCGCCTGGAATGCCGAGGGGGACATGCACACGGCGGTTAACCTTAACGGTGCGGCGGGGGGTTGCCATTGGCAAACCGGAGAGGGTTCCCCGCATTAGGACGGGAACGCGGCGAGCATCCATCTCGGCGATCCTCTTTCGCCCGCTGGTAGAGCTCCTTAGGCGCGGTTTATTGCGCCGTTTCCCCGTCCAAGGGCTCGTGGGGAAGGAAGAAGTCTTCAGAAAGGTCGGTGAGGAAGAATTTCTGTCTTTCACTTTCCTTGACTTTCTCGCTGATACCGATACAAATTTTTCGCTTTTTCCGCTTTACGAGCCAGAGCTAACTCGATCAAGCGGTCAACTAACTCTGGATAGCTGATTCCAACTGCATTCCAGAGCTTGGGATACATGCTAATCCTCGTGAAACCAGGAATCGTATTGATCTCATTGACAAACAACTCTCCGCTCTCTTTGTCCAAAAGCATATCCACTCGGGCCATTCCAGCGCCATCAATGGCTTTAAAGGTTCGGATGGCTAACGAGCGAGCATAATCGGTCAACTGCGGCTCCAAGGGCGCCGGAATGAGCAGTTGAGAGCGATCATCATGGTATTTTGCGTTGTAGGAATAAAATTCATCAGCAGGGATGATCTCGCCGGGAATGGATGCATCTACATCCTCATTCCCCAGGACACTTACCTCGATTTCACGAGCGTTGATCCCACGCTCGACTAAAATGCGGCGGTCATAGCGAATAGCGTCCTTTAATCCCAGCCTTAGCTCTTGGCGATCGTGGCACTTGCTGACCCCAACCGAAGAACCAAGGTTAGCCGGCTTCACAAAAAGTGGATAGGGGGCAATGTTTTCGCTTTTGGCGATGACCTCCTCTAGGCGACTCTCCACCTCTTGGCGGGTGAAGACCATCCAATCCACAACTGGGATTTGGTGAGCTTTCATGACATCTTTGAAGATGCCTTTGTCCATACCGACTGCTGAAGCGACCACCCCAGAACCGACATAAGCAACGTTCGCCATCTCTAATAACCCTTGAATCGTGCCATCTTCGCCAAAGGTGCCGTGCAGAACGGGAAAGACAACATCGACGGCGCTCAGATGGCTTAAGAGTTCATCCGATTGTTCCTTCTTGATCAGGTAGATGCCGTTGCGAGTCGGATCTGCAAGAAGAGTAGCCGGAGTACAGGAGCTCAAGTCACCTTCATTCAAGGCTTCGAGGGCATTGTTGCCGAAGTACCATTGGCCCTCATGGGTAATCCCAATTTGGATCACCTCATAGCGCTCAGCATCCAATGCAGACAGAATCGAGCGAGCGGATAGCAGGGAAATCTCATGTTCTCCGGAAACCCCGCCGAACAAAACGGCCACCTTTAACTTTTGTTTTGGATTACCCATTGTGCACCTCTAGGATTGAGTTGATCATTGTCCGAGTTTGTGGCTCTGGGAAAATCCCCAGTGGTTGAATCTCCAATTCTAACTGGATGCCAAATTTGGCGGCGACAGTTTGGCGAGCCACTTGGATCAATTGCCAGACGTCGTTGGCGCTTGCGTTGCCCAAATTGATAAAGAAGTTGGCATGCATTGGACTAATCATGGCTCTGCCCACGGTCAATCCTTTTAAACCCGCTTGCTCGATCAGCCGCCCGGCGAAATCGCCAGGTGGATTTTTGAACATGGAACCCAAACTCGCCCCCGGAGGCTGCGTTCTACGGCGATGCTGATTATATTGATCCATTTTAGCCTTAATCTCTTGTGGGTTGCCACGCTCAAGACGCAAGAGAGCAGCTAAGACAACGGCTTGGTTGGGCTGATCCTTCAAGCGGCTTGAGCGATAGCGATATTCCATATCAGCCAAAGTCCATTGCTCTTGCACGGCTCGGACTTGGTGGGTTTCCAATTTGCGATGCAAGATTGTAGCCATAACGAAATTGCCAGCCATATTGCCACCGAAGGCACCAGCATTGTTGACGACAGCGCCTCCAACGGTACCAGGGATGCCACATGCCCACTCTAATCCGCTGAAGCCGCGTTCAGCCGCCTGGCGGGCAAGATGAGTGAGAGTGACACCAGCGTCTGCCCAAACGAGCACCGCTTCTTCGTTGTCATCAAACCGAATGCGAGCACGTCCGCGGGCGCGATTAATGATCACTAAGCCTGGTAATCCCTCGTCACTGATCAGGACATTCGAACCACCGCCTAAGAGCGTATAGGGAATATCTTTTTCCCAAATCAGGCTGATCAGTTGTTCTAACTTGGAGGACGAGTTAACCTCCACGAAAAATTCTGCATTACCTCCGATGCGAGCCGCCGTATAGCGAGCCAGGGGTACCTGACTCTGAAGGGTTAAGCCCACTTTCTGGGTGATTTCCTCCAGCAATTTTGTGAAGGCGGATGTAGGAGATAAGCTTTTTACCGTAGCGTTCATAGGCCTTTCTCTTGCGACTGCTCCAGTTCATTGAGCAGACGATGACTGAGTTGATCGGCATCGCCTGCCGAAAGGATGAGGACAACCTGGTTGGGGGCAAGGTTTTCCACTAAGAATTGGGCGGCCGCCTCGAGGCGCGGAATGAAAAAATGTCTCTCGGATTGAATTTCGGTAGCTAATTTTGCCATGGAGAACCCTGGCGGAGCTTTTTCCCGAGCGCCATAGACATCAAGGACAATGACCGCATCGGCATCGGCAAACGCTTGGCGAAAGCCTTCCCAGAGACGCAGGGTGCGCGAATAGGTATGGGGTTGCCAGACTGCCCAAAGGAACTGGTCGGGAAAGCGGTCGCGAGCGGCCGATAGGGTGGCTTTGATTTCACTTGGATGATGCGCATAGTCGTCAACCAAGGTGACTCCCTGGAGCGTCCCTCGAATTTGGAAGCGGCGAGCTGAACCATGAAACGCACTCAGGGCTTGGGCAGCTTCTTGGAGAGGTAAGCCTATTTGATGACATAAAGCGACAACAGCCAAGGCATTGCGTACATTATGGAGCCCAGGGATTTGTAACTCGACTTGTGCCAATGCTTCACCTTGCCAGACTGCCTTAAAAGAGTAGGCGCCGTGATGGTTGATACCCACTTGGCTGGCAAGGTAGTCTGCCAAGGCGGCATTGGGCGAATTTTGTAAGGCATAGCCGATGGATGGTGGTTTTGCTTGGCGGCGCGAGAGCAGTCGTCGCACACCTTCGTCTTCTACACAGGCGATTAAGCAGCCATCGGGTTGAATTTGTGAGACAAATTGCTCGAAGGCAGCTTGGAATTGGTGCGGAGTAGGGTAGCAATCAGGGTGATCGTACTCAATGTTAGTGAGGATAGCGTATTGCGGGTGCAACCCCAAGAACATTCCATCGTACTCATCAGCTTCGATCACGAAATAGCTTCCCTGACCGGCCTGTGCATTGGTTTGGAGGTCAATAGAAACGCCACCAATCACGAAGGAAGGATCGAGGCCCAATTGAGAGAGGACCCAGGCAGTCATGGCGGTTGTGGTGGTTTTCCCGTGTGTACCAGCAATGGCAATGGTTTTTTGCTCGCCGATTAAGAAAGGCAGAAATTCGACCCGCTTGAAGATCGGGATGCCGGCGGCTTGTGCGGCTTGCACTTCTGGGTTGTCCTCGGCGATTGCCGATGAGCGGATGATGAGCTGCGCGTCATGGACATTTTGCGGTTGGTGCCCAATGTAAACCTGGATGCCTTCTTCGGAGAGTTGCTGCACGACCGGCGACCAAGTTCGATCAGAGCCGCTCACCCGCAGGCCCCTTTGGTTTAAAACGCGGGCAATGGCGGAGAGACCGCTGCCTCCAATACCGATCAAATGAATCCGAGTGCCGATTTCGAGCATCAGATAAATACCACCAAGACAAAGAGTGCAAATAGAATCACAGCAAAGAAAATGGTCGGAATCCCCAACCAACGCGGTGCCAATAGGGGAATCAAGTCCTGAGCCGCCTCATAGCCGGGAAACTCTGGCTTTGGAGGAAGGATCACTTTTGGGAAGGGATAATTCGACTGCTCGAGGAAATACCAAATGCTACCTATGATTAAGAAACCATTGAGCAAACCCAATACAAAACCGAGCAGTATGTCAGATAACTTGTCGCGGGCAAACTTTCCGCCGCTGAGCTTTGGAATGTTGGGGGTTTGGTAGCCGAAGAAAGACAAAACCAATACAACGATGGTGCGTGTCCAGAAAACCGGCGTACCGTTTTTGGTATCCAAGAAAGCGCGCACTGGCGGGACATAGCGTTCCAGAACGGCAAGGATAAAAAGCGCAAGGATGGCGCTAAAGGTAACTAGGACTTCCTTTGCCCAACCGCGCATAGCACCGATCACACCAAAGATAATCACTAAAAGCCAAAAAGCTGCTGCTAAACTGATCATGTCTGACCTAACCTTTCTCTTGCAGCTTGCAAGATGCTTTCGGCGATCGTGTAGGCGGCATTGGGTTGAACAAGGGTGTTTAGCGCTGTGCGCATTTCGGCGAGGATGGTTGGATTTGCGAGAAGTGTTTGGATTTCGGGTAACAGCTTTGTGGGCAGGTCGCTGTCAGCCAGAATGCGGGCGGCTTTTTTGTTGGCTAAATATTCGGCATTGACTTGTTGGTACCGCCAGGCATAAGGATAAGGTACTAAAATAGCCGGCAACCCAAAGATGGGTAATTCACCCAGCACTGACGCACCGGCGCGACAGACTGCCAAATCTGCGGCGGCAAACGCTGCGCTCATCTCTTCGTGTAGATAGGGGAAAGGATGATAACGAGCAAATTGCTCGGCAGGCAGGTGCCTTTCTAGCTGAGATTGAAATTGCTGCACCTCTGCCCAATCTAAATGACCGCTAAGGTGAATCACTTGAGTGAATTGCAGGAGCTGAGGTAGGATAGCCATCACGGCCCGGTTGATGGAGCGGGCACCTTTGCTGCCACCGAAAACGAGCAAAACTGGCAAGTTTGGGTCTAGTTGGAAAAGATGACAAGCTCTTTCTTTCCGTTGAGGGTGCGACGCCCATTTGATATGTTCAGCGCGCACGGGATAACCGCTGATCTTCAATGGCGCCGATTGGGGAAAGTACTGACGGCTTTCTGTGGTAGTTACATTGATGCAGTCCGCAAAGCGAGAGATGACCTTGAGGGCGAAAGCCGGTTCGATATCGGGGACGTACAACACGATTTTTGGGCGTCTGGCTTTTGGTTGACCGTAGCGGGCCGCAATAGACATGGGAAAAGCTATATACCCCCCGGTGAACAGAATCACATGCGGTTGATAACGGTTCAAGATCGTTTGGGAAGCGAGGATGCCCCGACCGATTTGCAGCGCATTGGATGGCAGTCTTTTCCATCCTACCCCATGCACGCCAGCAGCCGGGATTTCCTGATAGGGGATGCCCATGCGGCGCACAATGGATGCCTCCATACCTCCAATGCCACCGACCCACAGGGTGGAGATTTGTTTCGCGGGAGGGAACTGCATCTGAGTTCTCATTTGAACCGTTTCCCGAAAAGGATTATCCTCGTCCATTAACGCTTGCAGAACGGCGAGGGCGGGATACACGCCGCCGCCGGTCCCACCGGCGCAAATCAACCATTTTACTGAAGAGATCATCCTTTGGTTCCTTGTTATCTTCTGAACGGATACACACGTTCAAGATGGTGGCGATGGCAAAGATCGAGACAACCAAGTTTGAGCCGCCGGCGCTGACGAACGGTAAAGCATTGCCGGTGAAAGGGATGAGATTGACGATTTGAGCCATATTGATCAAGGCTTCCATCACAATCCAGCTTGTCATCCCGGCGGATAACAGCGATCCTAATTGGTCGGGAGCCCGTTGTGAGATCGCTAAGCCACGCCATAGAATAACCAAGTATAACCCAAGCAAGAACGTTGTTCCAATCAATCCGAATTCTTCGCCAACGATGGCAAAGATACTGTCGGATTGTGGGGTGGGCAGGCCGGTGCTTTTGGTCACACTGTTCCCCAGACCAACCCCAAAGATTCCCCCTTTGTAGAACGCCTCCAACGCACGTTGCACCTGATAGGGAGCAAGAGTGGGATCGGCGATGCCTTGCATCCAATTCATCACCCGAGCCCGCCCGGTATCGGTAAAGAGAATAATCCCTATTCCTAAGAGAAATACCCCTAACACGAGCACCAGAATTTGTTTCCAATCGCCTCCGGCTAAGAAGAAGAGCATTCCGCCGATAACCAGTATGGTCAAAACAGCACTATAGTCGGGTTGTAAGAGGATAAAAGCGCTCATGATGCCAAGGATCAGGATGAGCGGGATTAAGCCCAACGTAATTTCCTTCAGGGTCTCTTTATTTTTATCCAGCCAAAATGCCACATAGACAACCGTAATGAATTTCGCCAGCTCTGCCGGTTGATACGAGCCTCCCAATAAGCCTCGGCGGGCGCCAAAACGGCTTTCGCCAACAAACAGAACCGCCAGCAGCATCAAGATGACCAGCATTGCGGCTGGAAAAACAAAAGGCTTCCAGGAGTGATAATCGATGATTACCACCCATGGGGCTGCTACCAAGGCAACCACCAAAGCCAAGACTTGGCGGAGAAAAATACTGTATATGGAGACCAAATCGCGCGTGCCACTGAAGTAAAATGAAATCTCGGCACTGGCAGAATAGATCATCATTAATCCGAATAACAATAGTGCGATACAGACCAAAATCAACGGCAAATCCACCTTTAGATAGGCTCTGCCTTGCCACCATCGCTGGGCTGTACGGGGTGGATTTGATTGGTTTGACTTCAAAAATCCAGAATCCATTTTCGGAAACACTCACCACGCTCCTCAAAGTCTCGAAATTCATCAAAGCTGGTACCGCCGGGAGATAACAGCACTACATCTCCCTCCCGAACGATGGTTTTTGCCGCTTGTACCGCTTCGAACAAGGTGGGGCAAATCGTGACCGGCAACCGCTGTTGTCGATCGGTTTTTTCCACAGCTTGGCGGATTTTTTCGGCTGCCTCGCCAAACAGGATCAGGTGACGCACCTTTTGGATCGCCACTTCGGCAAAATCCTCCCATGGCAGCTCTTTATCCCGTCCTCCCGCCAGTAGTACAATGGGTTCCTGGAAGGAACGCATGGCAGCTATGCTTCGTTCTGGGGCTGTGGCAATGGAGTCGTTATACCAAGCTGCACCTCCCCAATGGCGGACAAATTCCAGACGGTGGGGTACACCGCTGAACCCCCGAACCCCCGCGCGACAGGCTTCAAGGGGCAGCCCTGCGGCAATAGCTGTTGCGCAGGCTGCTAGGACGTTCGAAAGGTTATGGAATCCGCGCAAGGCAATTTCTTCAATGGAAAAAAGTGGACTCCAATGGTTTTGTTCGGCATAGTAGAGGATTCCTTGCTCAACGAAGGTGCCGTTGCTGGTTTGAGGTGCATCGATGCCAAAGGTAAGCAAACGACCTATGCTTCGATTGCGAAGGCTCCACGTGACTGGGTCGTCACGATTCAGGACAGCCACATCTGTGGAGGATTGATAAGCGATCAGGCGTGCTTTGGCTTCAATGTAGGCTTCCATTGTGCCATGGCGATCTAAATGATTGGGTGTAATGTTCAGCAGGGCAGCAATGTGGGGCGAGCGGGTCATCAATTCCAATTGGAAGCTGGATAGCTCGAGCACGACCAAATCTTCGGGCTGAATAGCATCCACTTGATGAATTAATGGGGTACCGATATTGCCGCCGACCCACACCTTTTGATAAGGCACTATCGAGGGGTAATTCTGCACTGCTGCCTGAGCAATGCGCCCCACCAGAGTGGTGGTCGTTGTTTTTCCTGCTGAGCCACTGATGCCAATCACAGTGGCTGACGTGGTTTCCAGAAAGATTTGCGAGTCGTTGGTGAGATGAATACCACGTCGTTTGGCTTCGACGATCAAGGGCAAAGACAGCGGCACACCGCCGGAGACACAGATCAGATCGATTCCCTCTAAAGCCTCGAGGGGATGTCCGCCTGTAATCCAGCGGATGGGTAAATCTGCCAAGGCTTGCTGAGCTTTCTCCAAAGCCTGAGCGGGTTGACGGTCATTCACCGTAACCATTGCCCCTCTCTCGGCGAGAAAACGTGCCACAGCAACCCCTTGCCGGGCTGCCCCAATGACCAGCGCGCGTATGCCTTGCCAATCTCTGCGCAAGCTAGAATCCGCCTGCCTCGTCAAATGATCAACCTCCGCAAAGTACAACCGATCCAACCATTTCTAAACTAAAGCTAAAGCGATGCCAATCATGGCTGCCAAAAGACTAACTAACCAGAAACGCTGCACAACTTGAGTCTCGCTCCAGCCGAGCAACTCGAAATGATGATGAAGCGGCGCCATCTTGAACACCCGCTGTCCCTCACCGGTTTTCCGTTTGGTATATTTAAAGTAGCTGGTTTGAATGATCACACTGAGGGTTTCGCTGACGGGGATAATGGCAATGATCGGCAACAAGATCCAATGTCCGGTCATCAAGGCGATCACCGCCAACGTGGAGCCGAGAGCCATGGAACCGGTGTCACCCATCATTAGCTCGGCAGGATGGACGTTAAACCACAAAAATCCGAAAATGGCGCCAACCAAAGCAAAACAGAAGCGGGCGATGTAAATTTGTCCTTGCAGAAGGGCAATCCCGCCATAACAAGCAAAAGCTGTTGCGCTAATCAAGCCAGCCAGACCATCCAAACCATCGGTAAAATTAACTGCGTTTGACATTCCAACGATGATAAAAACTACAATTGGAAGATAGAAAATACCTAGATTGATGCTTCCCTTGATGCCGGGTAGATACATTTCGGGGACTTGCAAAAAATACTTCAAGCCAATCCCGGCTGCCAAAGCGAGAATCACTTGGCCAAGGAATTTGACCCGCACGCTCAGCCCGCTCTTTCGGGCTGAACCGATCAGACCTTGCCAATCGTCGATGGTGCCAAAGATGGCAAAGCCCACCATGACGAGGATCGGCAGCAAGATCGATCTTCCAAGCAGGGTCAGGCCGCGGATGGGGATAACGTTGAGCAGAAGCGTAACTAAGGTGACCGGTAAGATGAATAACCAACCTCCCATGGTGGGCGTTCCCATCTTGGAAAGATGGCGTTGAGGCCCTTCGAGGCGGATTGCTTTGCCGGCTTTTAGGTACCTCAAGACGCGCAGAACGGGCGGCCCCCAGATCACCGTCAACAGGAACGTCAAACCTGCTAGGGCGAGCGTCATGGGGGCTTGGCTCATTCGTGAATCTCCAAGGCTGAGACGATTCGATCCATGCGCATTCCATGGGAACCCTTAACCAGAACGATATCACCTTCATGTAATTCTTTTTGGAGCAATGGAATTGCTTCTAAGGCGTCGTTTACTTCTTGGATATTTTCTCTGCGCATTCCTGCTCGACGCGCCGCTGCGGCGATAATTTTGCCTCTCTCACCAACCGTCAACAGCAGATCAGCGACTTCGGCAGCGCGCCTACCGACGAGTTCATGCCCTTGCGCTTCGTATATCCCCAACTCAAGCATATCCCCTAACACAGCAATCTTGCGTCCATCAAGCTCGGCTAAGAGGTTTAGGGCAGCTAGAGTTGATTCGGGGGCGGCGTTGTATGAGTCATCTAGAATGAGCGCGCCCTGTTCGGTGCGCACAACGGTTAAGCGCAATTGAATGGGGGTAGATTGTAACCCTTCAACGATCTCTTGCCAGGTGAGGTTGTCGGCTAAGCCGACCGCAATGGCGCGCAGGGCGGTATGAACCGAATGGCGGCCTAATAGTGGGATGCGTAGATGCAAGATTTCATTGCGATAATGAACGCGGAAGGAGATGCCTTCGAGTCCATGGCTTTGGATTTCATCTGCCCATAGGTCGGCTTGAGGGTCTAATCCGTAGAAAAACACCTTGGCTTGGGTCTTCTGCGCCATTTGGCGCACATAGGGATCATCGATATTCAGAATGGCAACGCCATGTGGGGCAGGGGGAAGAGCTTGCACAAGCTCGCTTTTACCTTGTGCAATGGCTTCTTGGCTGCCAGCTCGCTCAGCGTGAACAGTTCCAACATTGGTAACAACACCGATGTGGGGCAATGCAATTTCACAAAGGAAGGCAATTTCGCCAATCACATAAAAGCCCATTTCTAGGACGGCGCGTTCATGCGACTCGCTTAAGCGCAAGATCGTCAACGGCAAGCCGATTTCGTTGTTTAGGTTGCCCGGCGATTTTAGGGTTGCGTAGCGGCGGCTTAGAACTTCGGCGATCAGTTCTTTTGTGGTGGATTTTCCAACACTGCCGGTGATGCCGATCACTTTGAGATGCAGCTTGCGACGCCAAAAGCGTGCTGTATCCTGTAACGCTTTTAGACTATCTTGCACCAGAAGGCATAGGGGGGGTTGAGGGGCATCTGCCTGGAGCGGGAGCGTGCGTAAGTCAAGGATTGGAGCGTTTGTCTCGACTGGCCGTTGAATCAGCGCTAAATGAGCGCCGCGTTGAAAGGCGTCTTGAACAAAATTGTGTCCATCCTTCCGTTCGCCAGGCAGAGCGACAAAAAGCGCGCCTGGAATTACCAAACGCGAGTCAACCACTGCATCAGTAATTGGTTGTCTAGCGCTTTCAAAACGCTGGTGTGTGAGAGCTTCTAAAACCTCTGCCACGGTCAACATCTTCAACGACCTATCCTCTAATGCGCTGCCTTTCGATAGCGATCGGGGGGTATATTCATTAATAGGGTAATTTGTTCTACTACCTTTGGGAAAATCGGAGCAGCGACCTCGGAACCCCAGATAGAAGTTTTGGGCTTTTCCAACCAGATGTACACCACAAAGCGGGGATCATCCACCGGGCCCCATCCGGCAAAGGACGCGTTGGTCTCACCGCTGGTGTAACCTGCACCCGGAATTGCGATTTCTCCAGTGCCTGTTTTGCCAGCAACGCGGTAACCCTCTACTAATGCAGCCGAAGCCTCGGCTTCCAGTGACCGCGCTAGCATTTCGGTTAAGGTGTGGGCGGTTTTGGCTGAGATCGGGATAGAACTCACCGATGGAGTAATCATAAATTGCTCACCATCCTTTAGGATGGCGCGCACGATATGAGGGCGCATGATCTTGCCATCGTTTGCCAGCGCAGAGATGGCGGCTGCCATCTGAATCGGTGTTGCTGAAACGCCTTGTCCGAAGGAATTTGTGCCGATTTCCGACTCTGACCAATTCTGATCCTGAGGAAGCTTCAGGATGCCAGCTCGTTCACCGTCTAAATCAATCCCGGTCGTATGCCCAATACCGAAAGCTTGTAAATAGTTGTAAAAGTCAACTGCGCCTAGTTGGGTCGCCACCCAGGCTAAACAGACGTTCAACGATAGCTGCATACAACCCTGCATGGTTTGTTTGCCATGTCCGGCGCGATCCCAGTTATAGATGACCAAACCACCAACTTCAATGGCTCCTTTGTCTAAATAGGTTGTATCTTCTGTGACAACCCCTTTATCGAGGGCAGAAGCCATGGTGAGGACTTTGAAGACGGAACCGGGTTCATACATGGCACTAATGGCGCGGTTGAAGACAAATTCTCCCTTTTGGGAAATTACCTCGTAATCCCAATAGCGGCTGATGTCAAGGCGTGGGTAGGAGGCCATTGCCCATATTTCACCGGTTTTGGGATCTAAAACCACGATGACACCGGTTACCGCTTTTGTTTTCTGGATATTTTCTTCAAGGATCTTTTCAACCGCCGCCTGAAGTTCGCGATCAATGGTTAAGATTAAGCTGGAACCTTCTGGAATAGGCGGAAAATCTTGCACCATGCGCGGGTCGTTCGGCACCCAAATCTTGACCGGTGTTCCGGCAAGCATCTCGTTATATTTCGCTTCTACTCCAAAATACCCAAGTGGCAACCCTTGTTGGGTATAACCCACAAATCCCAATACGTTTGAAGCCAGCAACGGTTCTGGGTAAACTCTCTTCATGTAGGGTTGTAGGACAAGACCGCGCAAATGGCTGGCGAGGCGCTCTTTTTCAGCGCGTTCCAGGCGGCTGTCAGCCTCAGTAATTTCTAGAAATTTCTGCAGTTGATCGACCTTTTCCTTTTCAATGCCCTTGGCTAAAGGAAAGTAAACCTGTTGCGGATTCGGTGGATTTTCGACGGTTACCTTGACCTTATAGTAGTCCAGCCCAAAATAAACGTTCGAGGTTAGCGCAATCGTGTGCGCATCGCTTGCTTCTTTGTCAATGGAGCGGTAATCCACACCCACCTCATACACCATCTCATTGCCGGCTAATAATTGCCCTTTGCGATCAAAGATCAAACCGCGCGGTGGATGAATTGTCCAGATCGAACCTAAGTGGCTAGCGCGGACTTCCTCTAAGATTTCACCACGCTGATCATCTAGGAGTAAAGAAACATGCTGCCCAAATATTAGAGCAGCCATGACTGTAAACAACGTGCCAAGAAGGATGTATCGCGAACTATAATCTTGGCTCATGGACGGCTACCCCTTTCAAAAAATGCCCAATCGTCTAGTTTCTCTCTTAACCAGTCGATTAGGGATTGTGTGTAGATGGGTGGTAGGGAGTAAGTCACGCTTTGAGCCTTCTTGGGATGAGAGGCGGTCAGGCTTTGATCCAGTGGGATATAGCCGGGCACGATCAGATAAATTTCTTCGTCTGGTTCGATGCGCCGAAA
This sequence comes from Anaerolineae bacterium, assembly GCA_003130835.1. Lineage (GTDB taxonomy): Bacteria > Chloroflexota > Anaerolineae > Anaerolineales > UBA4823 > NAK19. Next base: position 24,247 of record QEXX01000017.1, read on the forward strand.
CCCCATCTCAAGGGCGCGTTTTTCCATCATGGCAGACGAAGTGAGGATGCCCAATTGGGTGCGTAAATGGGCATTGATCATTTCAACTTCGGTGATTTCGTTCTCCATCATGATGATCGCCCTACCGAGAGCCAAGGTACGGGCAGTAACATCTAAATAGAGCGAGGCTGCCAGAATCATCCCAAGCAAGAGAACCAAGATCAGCATTCCCGTGCTGATTTGTTTCCGCCATGGAGTGGTTGAATAAGCCTGTGCTAACCGGTGCAGCGAGTTCATACTCCAACTACCTTTGCTTTTTTGGGGAGAGCTTGCAAGTGTCATGCCATCACTCGTCAGTTGCCAGTTTTTCAGCGACCCGCAGGCGGGCACTTCTTGCACGGGGATTCAAAGCCACCTCGTTTGCGGAGGGGCGGATGGGCTTTGGGGTCACGACTTTCAAACGGGCGCGATGCCCACACGTGCAAATGGGTTGCTTGGGTGGGCAGATACAGTGGCGCGCTTCGGTTTGAAAGTACCTCTTCACTAAACGGTCCTCCAAAGAGTGAAAGGATATGATCGCCAAACGACCAGAGACGTTTAGGACAGTTGTCGCCTGTGGCAAAAACTGTTCTAAAGCGTCTAACTCTTCGTTGACGGCGATGCGTAAAGCTTGAAAGGTTCGGGTGGCGGGATGGATGCCGCCGGACGAACGTCCTACCACGCGCATGACCACATCGGCTAATTGAGTGGTGGTCAGGATAGGACGAGAAGCAACGATTTCACGAGCAATTTGCTTGGCAAAGCGCTCTTCCCCATAGCGGAAGAGCATCTTTGCCAGCTCCTCTTGAGATAAGTTGTTAACCAAGTCTGCTGCGCTCCGCTGCTGGGTACGGTCGAAACGCATATCTAATGGTGCTTCGGTGCGGAATGAGAAGCCTCGTTCGGGCGTATCGAGTTGTAAGGAGGATACACCCAAGTCCAACAGAATCCCGTCTACTGCGCTCCAACCGAGCCGGGTTAAATGTTGCTCAAGGTCACGATAGCTTCCATGAATCAACCAATAGCGCCCTTGATAGACTTTCAGGCTTTGATCAGCAACTTGCAAGGCAGTGGCATCTCGGTCAATACCCAACAACAAGCCATCCGGTGCACTGGCTTCTAAGATGCCTCGTGCATGCCCCCCCGTCCCTACAGTGCCGTCAACAAACCTCCGTCCAGGACGTGGTTGAAGATAAGCGAGCACCTCTTGGTAAAGTACAGGTTTATGCACGGCTGCGATTGGTAGTCAATGGAAAATCGATAAACCGTGCAACATCGGTTTCGGCTTCATCAAGGACTGCTTTGTGTTTTTCCCAGTTTTCCTTGGACCAAATCTCGAAAAAGTTTCCAACACCAACAATGACAATTTCGGAATTCAGATTTGCCTTTTCGCGCAGGTATTGAGGGATCAAAATTCGCCCGGTGCGATCGACCTCAACTTGTTCACCGTTCGAAAAAAGGTAACGCCGTAATAAGCGGGCGTTGGGGTCGGCATAGTTCTGGTCATTAATTTGGTTAGCCCAACTCTCAAAAACCTCGCCGGGCATGACCAGCAGGTTCATATCGAAACCTTTGGTAATGACGACTTCATTGCCCAACAGTTCGCGATACTTTGCTGGGATGGTCAGGCGCCCTTTTTGATCTAGAGAGTGAAAATATTGTCCTAAGAACATCTGTTCCTTCTATATCCTTAAACCGCAACGCCGGAACTCTTCCGGCGTCCCACTTAAACCCACTTTCCTGCACAGTTAGACACATTGTAGCTTAAAATGGGATGAAAATCAAGGGGTTTGCCCACCCAATTTCGATAAGAAATTCTTACTGAAAACGGTCGGTTAAACTTCGGTGAATTTTACAATCGCGTGGCTCATAGGCGCAAATATTCACCATTTTTTAATTATTAATAATTCCACTTAATCATGTATAATTTTATATAATATCTTGCCGCAATTTGGCTGTTTTGGTTATGCGTGCTTCTTTCTGCGGCAATGGCTGTAGGAATGATCTCAGTGTTTGAAACTGTGCTTGCTGTACTGGTAGTTGGTTAGCTTTTGCGGAAAAGGGGCCGTTCTTCGGTGAAGATCGAGGAGATGGTGTGTGGTGAATTGAGTGATGCATATCTGTACACAAGCACGGGGTTTTTGCATCTTAACGTTGTGTTTGCTTTATCAAAGGTGTTTGGTGTACTGAGCACTTAAGAGAAAGTCGAACTTAACTGGGGTCGCATCGAGCAGCCGTTGTCCGTACGGAAGGATAACGGCTGTTTTGGTTAAATTAGGTATGGATAAATCGGTACGAACAGTTACGGCGCTAAAAGCGCAAAAGAAAAATCCTCAGCGGATCAGCGTCTTTTTGGACGGTCAGTTCGCCTGTGGTCTGTCGCGCATCGTTGCCGCTTGGTTACAAGTTGGACAGAGCCTCAGCGAGGAACGCCTAGCGCAATTGCTTCAAGAAGACCGCATCGAAAGCCTTTATCAGCGCGCAATGCGTTATCTTTCCTTGCGACCGCGTTCGGAACAGGAGATGCGTTTGTTTTTGATGAGCCATGAAAAAGATGAACAAATCAGGGAGTTGGTTATAGAACGACTTAGGGCAAGAGGTTGGTTAGACGACCAACGCTTTGCCGCCCAATGGGTTGAGAACCGCGTTGCTTTCCGACCGCGGGGGAAGAAAGCGCTTGCGCTCGAATTGCGTCAACGCGGGGTTCGAGCGGCGGTTATCGAGCAAGTCGTTCAAGAACTCGATGAAGAGGAAATGGCTTATCAAGCTGCGCAAAAAGTCCTGTACCGCTATAAAGACCTTGATCATCAAACCTTTCGGCGCAAATTGTATGATCTGCTGATCCGCCGTGGGTTTTCTTATGAGGTTGTTCTACCGACTATCCACCGTTGTTGGCAAGAGATACACCAAAATCCTAAAGCAGAACAAGAGGAAGTATAAGGATGGAGTGGATAGGTTCGATTCTGTTATTTGCCATCGGTCTAGGTGGTGGTTATCTCTTAAGGGAGTGGATTAACCGCCGCAGAATCCAACAAGGGAAAGAAGAAGCTGAAAGACTGCTTCGGGAAGCTGCCCAACGCGCCAGCGACATTGAGCTAGAAGCTAAGAATAAAGCCCTGGAAATGCGTCAGCAGGCTGAGGCTGAAATTGCCCGCCGCCGCAGTGAATTGAATCGAGAGGAAGATCGGTTGCAAAAACGGCGGGAAGAGTTGGATATACGCGCCGATCGGCTGGAAAAGCGCGAGCAAGCCTTGAACAAACGCCAAAGCGCCATTGATAAGCGGGCGAATGAAATCGAAAAGATGTATGCCGATGAATTACAAGAGCTACAACGCATTGCGAACATGAGCATGGAAGAAGCCCGCAATGTGCTCTTAGCTGAAGCGGAAAAAGAAGCGCGAGCTGACATGGCACGCATTATCCGCCAGATTGAAGCGGAAGCCCGAGAAGAGGGTGAAAACCGCGCCCGCAAGCTGATCACCGCTGCGATCCAACGGGTTGCCTCGGAACATGTAGCAGAAGTCTGTACGTCGGTTGTGCCGTTGCCCTCTGACGAGATGAAAGGGCGTATCATCGGCCGCAATGGGCGCAACATCCATGCTTTTGAGCAGGTTGCTGGGGTAGATGTCATTGTCGATGATACCCCTGAAGCGGTGACGATCTCCTGTTTTGATCCAATTCGCCGCGAAGTAGCCCGACGAGCGTTGGAGAAGTTGGTTTTGGATGGGCGCATTCACCCTGCCCACATCGAAAAAATTCTCAAGAATGAACAAAAAGAGGTCGAACGCGATATTATCGAAGCGGGTGAGCAAGCGGTCTATGACGCAGGGGTTACCGGTTTGCATCCGGAAGTGATCAAGATGCTCGGCCGATTGAAATATCGCACTTCTTATGGACAGAACCAATTGGCTCATGCCGTTGAGACTGCTCGCTTGGCTGCGGTTTTAGCAGCGGAGTTAGGTGCAGATGTCGAAGTGGCAAAGGCGGGCGGTTTGTTACATGACCTCGGCAAAGCGATGGATCATAACATGGAAGGTACCCATGCTTTATTGGGGGCAGAGTTTGCTAAGCGGCATGGCGTCCATCCGGCGGTGGTGAACATTATTGCCTCGCACCATCATGAGGTAGAGCAAGAGAGCGTTGAAGCTGCCATTGTCGAAGCAGCGGATGCCATCTCCGGTGCCAGACCTGGGGCAAGGCGCGAGTCTCTCGAACAATATCTTAAGCGGGTGAGGGCATTGGAAGAGATTGCCAATTCGCACAAGGGCGTTAGCCAAAGTTATGCTCTGCAAGCCGGGCGAGAAATTCGCATTTTTGTCAAACCAGAGGAAATCGACGATTTGGAGTCAATTCGCTTGGCGCGCGATATCGCTAAAAAGATTGAAGAAACCATGCAATACCCTGGGCAGATTAAGGTCACCGTCATTCGGGAGACCCGCTCAATTGACTACGCTAAGTGATTCTCGCCCAGCCTAGAACGACTGATTCGGCAAGCATTAACCTCGATTGGCTCTAAGACCCCCATAAAGCCGTCGCCTATGGGTGTCTTAGAGCTTGTTTGCTTTGCTGGTCGCAGCCTGTTACCACTGTAACCAGGGGTTGTGCTGGCGTTCTTGGGCGACCGTGGTCTCGTTCCCATGTCCAGAAAGCAATCGGGTTTGATCGGGGAGCGTTAAAATCTGCTCGCGGATGCTGTTCATCAAAGTCTCGAAATCCCCTCCAGGTAGGTCGGTGCGGCCAATGCCTGACTCGAAGATGACATCGCCGCAGAAACAAACTTGGGCTGTGGGGACGTAGAACACTACGTGACCTGGGGTATGCCCAGGTGCATGGCGCACTTCTACTTCAACTGCACCGACTTTTAGGGTTTGTCCATGTTGCAGGAGAAGGTTTGGTTCGGGGGTAGACTCTAATTGAAAGCCAAAGAGTTGAGCGCCTCCTTGAACACGCCATAATGGCAGGTCATCGGCATGCAGCGCAATCGTTGGGAGTGAGACGAGGGACTTGACGATTCCTGCCACACCACCGAGATGATCGAAATGAGCATGGGTTAGCCAGATTTGATCAATTTGCCAACCGTTTTGCTCGGCAAGTTTGACAATTTTTTCTCCATCCCAGGCTGGATCAATTGCCACCGTTGCCTGGCTTTGTGGGTCATGAAGCAAATAAGCATTGGTTTGAACTGGCCCTAGCACCATTCGTTTAATTGTGATCATCTTGTTCCTCTTCATCAAACGCATTGAAATTCATCGATCGTCAGCGATCGATCGGCTTTGCTTCGATTACCCTGTAAAGTTTACCAAACAATGACCTAATCGAGTCGAGACTCAGCCAGACACCGATGAGAAAACCGATCGCCCCCATCCAACGCACGGCAGGGCCATTCAACCCAAGGAGGGTGGTTGCTTGAAGGTTAATCCGTTGGGCAGATAAGAGCAGTCGTTGCTCTTCACTACCATCTTTAGGTTTGACGATTAGATGTAGCCAAACGATGCCTTGGTGATTTCCTGATTGGTTAGGGCGAACGCTCCAAACGAATTTGACGCTTTGAGCGGGTTGCAAGGCTTCTATGATCTGCGACTTCGGTGCAAGGTCGAGCCCGCTAATGTCGAGTTGCCCTTCTGCGAAGACAAAATGTGTTTCGTATAGGGCTGAGTAGATAGCTTGATCCCCTGAGGTTGCCTGCTGCGGAGAGCTGAAAGTGGGTGTCAGGCTACCCTGAGAGTCAGCTTGCAGGGTTAGAGCGATGGATGCACGCTCGCCGACGCGAATGGTTGCCGGCCACTCGAGAGTCAATTGGCGCACTTCGGGAAGATGGGGCACCGCAACCGGGCTGGATTTCGATCCAGGTGCCATGGTTGGCAAAAACATGGGTGGGGTGGATGGCACAAGCGGCCTCCCTTGCAGCGCGAGGTTGAGCTGGCGTCGTTGTTGTTTCGCAGGGTAGAAACCCCAAAGCAGCCAGAGTGACGAAAGGAGAAGCAATAACCACCCAAGATAAATCTGCACAGGCAGCCGTTTCATAAAAAAATTATAATCTCCTTTCCCTTGTCATCCGTTTATAATTCAAGCATGAGGTTCGTTGTCGAACGTTCTCAAAAATCTGTTTTCCCTAAACGGGTTAACCGGGTTGGGATTTGAGGTAACCATCGGAATTTCCTAACTCAACGGAGAGCACGCTTATGGACATCAATAATTTGCTCTGGTTTATCATCATTGGCTTTGTAGCCGGCTGGATCGCCACCCGCTTGATGCGTAAATCGAGCATCGGCTTAGTCGGGAATATTGTGGTAGGGGTTTTAGGGGCAGTGATTGGGGGATATATCTTTGATTTTTTGCGCATTTCAGCCAGTGGTTTGATCGGCTCGCTGGCTACAGCCGTTGTGGGTGCCATCGTGTTGTTGTACTTGATCAGTCTTGCCAAAAAAATTTAGTGCGAATGAGGGTGCTTTGAACGTCCAAAAATGGCTTATTCTTCATTCCGTGGTCTTAATCTTGAGCGGCTTAGGCTTCCTGCTCTATAGTCCATTGGTTATGGCTTGGCTGGGCTTAAGCGCAGTGGTGCAGGATTCTGAAGGTTACTGGGCGATGGTTTCGTTCGCCCGCTTGTTTGGCATGGCTTTGATGGCTTGGGGTGCCACTCTCTTGTTTGTTAGCCAAGTTCTGATGACGGCGGATAGCCAGGGGCGCATCCTAAAGCGTCTGCTTTGGATGTTGAGCATCGCAGATTTCCTTGCGGCGTTCAGCGCCGCTATTCAAGCGGCTTCGGTGTGGGGGATTCCTGCCAGTTGGCTGATCAGCATCGGGTTTGGGGGATTAGGTATTGTGAGCCTGGTTTGGCTGCTTTTGGCGAGAAAACCTTCGATGCAATGAGCCATTTGCATTCAAAGCCAATTCAGATCGAAATCTTGACGGCTAGTGGCTGGCAGGACTATGCCTTACTGGACAGCGGCAAAGGTTTGCGTTTAGAACAATATGGCCCTTTCCGTTTAGTGCGTCCAGCCTCGCAAGCAATGTGGCGTCCGGCACTGGATGAGCGTGAATGGCAAGCCGCCCATGCCATCTTTCAACCCAGCGGAGGTGAGAGCGGGGGACAGTGGCATTATTCCCAATCGCCTTTACCAGACAATTGGCAGATGTCCTACCGGACGCTGAAGTTCCAGGTCTTTACCGGTGGTTCTCGACATGTGGGGGTATTTGTGGAGCAATCACCGCAATGGGATTGGATCAGCGAAACCGTTCAGTCTGCGGGTCAGCCGTTACAGGTGTTGAACTTGTTTGCTTATAGCGGTTTGGCTACCCTAGCCGCTGCGGCTGCTGGAGCGAAAGTCACCCATGTGGATGCCTCCAAGAAAATTGTGGAGCTTGCGCGTCGGAATCAAGCCCTCAGTGGACTAGCCGATAAACCGATTCGGTGGATTGTGGACGATGCCTTGAAATTTCTCAAGCGCGAAATTCGGCGCGGTGTGCGCTATGACGGCATGATTCTAGACCCGCCGAAATTCGGTCGTGGCCCAAAAGGTGAGGTTTGGGAGTTTTTTGACTTACTCCCAAACCTCTTAGAGCTATGTCGTCAAGCGCTTAGCCCTCGACCGCGTTTCTTCGTCCTGACAGCTTACGCTATCCAAGCTTCTGCCCTTAGTTTGTACTATGCTGTGCAAGATTTTCTCGCCTTGCAAGGCGGCGAGTTCAGTTGCGGTGAATTGACTTTGGCAGAGAAATCCAATACTCGGCTTTTGCCAATGGCAATTTATGTCCGTTGGCGCAAATAGAAAAGGTTGCTAACCAAAACGTTGTTCTTTCCACACGTCGGCTTCATTATGATAACCGGCTTGTTCCCAAAAGCCCAAACGGTCGTTGGCGGTGAATTCCAAGCCCCGTAGCCACTTTGCCCCTTTCCAAAAATATGGCACTTTGAGGTCATCGCGACCGACGATATAACCGATAACCCCGCGCACTGGATAGCCGTGATCGGGGGTGATGGGTTGACCATCATAGTGAGTGGCAAGCAAAAAGTTCTCTTGTAATACTACTTCTAAGGGCAAATTGGCGGTGAAGCCATACTCAGCGTGTTGGATGACATAGCGGGCAGAAGGCTTTAATTTGATCAGGCCTTGTTCCACCAGAGCGCGCACGGAAACGCCTTCCCAACGCGTGTCAAACTTACTCCAGCGTGTAACGCAGTGGATGTCCATCACAACTTCAGTACGGGGCAATTGGTTGAATTCTTCCCACGTCCAAGTGATCGGTTGCTCGACCTCACCCCACACGCGAAAGTCCCAAGTGGCTGGATTGAAGGTGGGCACCGGCCCATAGTGCAAGACGGGGAACTTCGACGTTAAAGATTGACCCGGGGGCAGGCGGCCCTGCCGGGCATAATTTTCTTCCTCTTGGCGACGACGAAAGATGCTATCAAACATCCAAACCTCCAATTGCCCATTATTATATCAGATATAATACATCTAATTAATCCAATTGTAAGGATTGTCCAGGCGATAGGACGTGCACTTGAGCAGAGGTCTCTTCTTCAACACGCTTTTTCCAATGCTGCACGTCTTGAGCGATTAGATCCCAGGTGTTATAGTGAATGGGAATGACGTGTTTGGGTTGAATCAGTTTGACGGCGCGCAAGGCATCGTCGGGCCCCATGGTGAAATTGTCACCGATCGGCAGCACAGCGAGATCGATGCCCTCTTCACCAATCAGGCGCATGTCGCCAAACAGGCCGGTATCACACGCAAAATAGAGCTTTATGCCCTCTAAGGTTGTGAGTAAGAAGCCGGCTGGATTGCCACCATAAGAGCCATCCGGCAGAGCAGAACCGTGCAGAGCCTGGGTCAATTTGAGATAGCCAAACGGATGTTTGAAACCACCACCAATGTGTTGCGGATGGGTGCGCACGCCTTGATTGCCCAACCAGTTGGCAATCTCAAAGTTGCTGATCACCAACGCATTCGTCCGTTTGGCAATTGAGACTGTGTCACCTACATGGTCGCCATGGCCATGGCTAACCAGAATGAAGTCGGCTTGTAGGTCTTCTTCCTTTACGGGAGCGGCGGGATTACCGCTGATAAAAGGGTCGATCAAAATGTGATAGCTACTGCTTTCAATCGCTAAGCTGGCATGTCCAAGCCAAGTAACAGTGGTCATTCTTAACCTCCTTTAGGATAGCATACGGCTCTCTGTTGTATAGGATTACGACTGCGAGGCGATCAAGCTGGCGATGCAGGTTAATTCATCCCTTATTTTATCTGAAAATTCTGCAATTTGCCCTTTTCCTTTCAGCGCTTGTCAGTATAATCTGTTCAAAGGTACCCAAATTCATCAACTGAGGTAGCGCGTATGGATTTTAGCGAGCTCATCCAACCCGGTCTTAGCCGTGTGGATACCTATTTGGTCGAGGAAGAACACACTGCCAAGCACCTCGGCAGCGGGTCTTCACGAGTGTTAGCAACCCCCTGGATGATCCTTTTTATGGAACGCACCTGCCATCGCTGTCTGGCGGAACGATTACCAAACGGCTATTCCAGTGTCGGAACGGCCGTGGATATTCGCCATCTTGCGCCGGCCAAGGTAGGCAGCACTGTTGAGGTGCGCGGTGAGGTGCTAGGTTTGGATGGTCTAAGGGTATTTTTCTCAGTGGAGGTGCGCCAAGGGGAAACCCTTATCGGCAGCGGTAAACATGAGCGATTTATTATTGACGAACAACGGTTTTTAAAGCGCCTTGAGAATGCAAAGTGAGATGCACATCTTATTAGATGGCTGGCAGTTGATCGAGCGTCCGCTCTCTGCGGCTGCCTTTCATCTTTTTGAACTCCTTGAAGCCTTACAGGAAAATGTCGGTTTGACCCTTGCCCTTCCGGCTGCAAAACCGGCTTGGCTGTCTCCCAAGGTAGCGGTCTCCATTCGCCCTCGGCCTCTCACTGCCTTGAGTCACGTACAGTGGGTGCAAAGGGACTTGCCGCTTATCGCCAGACAAGTGCAGGCGGATGTCATTCACACGGTTGCTGGGGTAGCGCCGCTTTTCGCTTCTCAAGCTTTAGTTCACAGCCAAACGGAGCTTTCTGAACCTCGCTATGCTAAGCGCTTGACGTTGTGGGAACGGATGGATCAAGCCTTTGGCTGGGGAGGGGTGAGCCGAGCCGTTTCTTTGGAACGCAGAGGGGTTTTCGAGGTAAAGCAATTTGCAGAGGAAGCTTGGAGGGGGAATAGCCCACTGCTTGGTTCGGTTTTTTCCTGTTTGGTGGATGCGCCTTTTCCTGCTCCAGAAATTCCGTATTTTCTCTATCAAAGTTTTGGAGATTGGCAACAGCTACAATGGATGTTGCAAGTTTGGTCGAAAACCACCGCCCACTTAGGCGATCAGGTGACCTTGGCGGTTGTCTGTGCCAACGACGGCGAACGTAAACGAATTGCAGCGCATAGTTCTGCCGAGTTCCTTCAGACCCTTTGCCTGTATGCGGAGATCAGCCCTGCCCAATTGCACTCGATCTTGAAGGGTTCATTGGCATTGATTCAACTTGAGGATGAACCGCCTTGGGGAGGGTTGGCACGACGGGCAATGGCTCAGGGTGTACCGGTTATCGGATTTGAGCGGGAAACGTTGGACGAGGCGGTTGGCTCGGCGGGGTATCTTGTGCCGCCTGCAGATGAGCGAGCCTTATCTGCTGCAATGATGACGCTTGTTGTCGAAGAAGAAGTCCTGACCAGCTTACAGGAAAAGGCGCGTTTGCAAGCGACACGTTGGAAGGTGGAAGCATTCCGCCAGGGGCTGTTACGCCACTACCAGCAAGCCGTGAACCCAACACGCTAGGGAGGAAGTCGTGGTGTTTGCGCGCTGCCAAGCATGGGACGGGTATTGGATCAACTAGCCAAAGAGATCCCCTTAGCGCCCGCGTAGGAGGCGTGTCCCAAACAACCCTAGCAGAATACCCGCCAACACAAAGAACGCTCCCACAATTCCCAAAAGGGGAGAAGATGGCTCACCACTGATAGCTGGTTCCTCGGCTAAGGCTTGCGAATTTTTCTGCGCGCCAAAATCTAAGTAAGTTTCATCGCCGGCTGAGAGCTTGATGGTAATGGTGTTGATTGTAGTTGGATTATAGCCACTTGGAATGGCTACTGAGACGGTATATTCCCCTTCGGGAAGATCATCGAAGCAAACCGGATCGCTACCCCCGCGCGTCTCGCCATTGAGAGCTGTTTTGCCTGCTCTTTCCGATAGGCTGATGGCACCCCCTGGGATGGCATTTTCGGTTTCTTGACGCAGGGCATCCCCATTGACATCATCATATAAAAGAACACAGACTCTCCCGCTGCCTGGCAGAGGGGTTGGCGTAGGAATTTCGGGAGTGGGGGTTGGTCTGGGACCTGGCATAGGGGTTTCAATGGTCGGCCCACCCAAGCCGAGCAATAATTCTTGTCCAACAATGATATTGTCGCCGGTCAATTTATTTAGGCCGCGCAATTCTTCGATCGGTACCCCAGAGATGAGCGAGATGCGGATCAAGGTATCGCCGGGTTGAACGATATAGATGATTCGGCCATCTGGACCAGGCGTTGGAGTCGGAAACGGGGTCAGTTGGGCAGGATAAGAAGCACTCGTGATGGACGGTAACGTTAGCCATCCGATCAAAAAGGTGACAAAAACCACAAGCCACTGCTTTTTCATAGGAGCGATTATATCATCACAGCGATTTGCGTTGCGTCAGGGCATACAGGGCGACCAAAGCGAGCAGGTTGAACCCAACCGCAACAGCCAAGTTGGCGAAGAGTCCGATGCGGTAGAGGGGAGCAGCCAGCAAGGCGCCAAAAGCTCGCCCGAGAGAATGAGCGGCTCCACTTGAAGAGAGCATAGTTGCGCGCTTTTCAGGCAAGATTTCGCTGATAAGTGGGATGCTGCTAACGAGGGTGAATTCAAAGGTGATATAAAAGAAAAATAATCCGAGCACGGCAGCGAGGGCCGATCCTTGCCCTTGCGATAATCCTAAAGCTGCCAATGTGTTGAGCAAAATTCCCAGGGCTACCGTTTTGGGTTTTCCCAATTTGTCGACCAGAGCTGCCACCGAGAATTCACCCAGCAATTCAGAGATGCCAATGACTGCGGTTGTTGCTCCTAGGGCAGCAATTTTCAATTGAAAGGTGTCTTCGAGCCAAACTCCAAAGATCAGGTTAATGACTTCGTTGGCAGCGCTGATCGCCAACCCAATGGAAAGCCCGTTTAGGGCTAAACCTGAGGTCAGCACGACCAAAAAGCTGTGCTGTTCTCCGGGCGTTTTTGTCGGTGTCTGATCGGGCGTGATTTTGGTGATTAACCCGATCAGGAGCACTCCACCAAGCAGGGCAAAAACCGTAAATGGGGCTGTCCAGCCAAAGCGGTCGATGAGCAAACCCGCAAAGGGCACCCCAATCAAGAATGAGAGAGACCACCCCAGCTCCATGAGCGCCATGACGCGTCCCCGTGAAGCGTAGTTCACTTTGTCACCGATAAAAGCCAAGAGGGATGGGTCGAACAAATATTTTCCCAACATGGTCAGCACAATGGCGATGGCAAAAAAGGCATAGGTTTTGTGAAGCAAGACGACACCACAGCCGCCGATAAAGAGCGTCATACCGGCGATCATCCCGGTTTTCCGTCCACGACTGTCCCCGATGCTGGCGAGCAGCGGAGCTAGCGTACCGAGCACAGCCCGCAGGGTCAAGATGATTGACATTTGCTCAAGCGAAACCCCCAAAGCACTGCGAAAGACCCCTAAAAAGGGATAGACCATGCGGTACATGGTATTGAGCAAGATGCGAGCAAACGTAAAGAAAACTAAGCCCCGCCCTGAAATTGGAAATGATCGGTTGTTCATGCTTCGGTTTGGGGGGAGGGGGAGGATGATCGGCTTGCGACAAATGCGGAGTGATAGAACAAGTCGGCGAGGCTCCAACAAGCACCGCTGAGGAAGATAACTAAAGCAAAGAAGACATAGCGTAGAGTCCCTGCTTGGCTGTTTAGGATCGGCATTTGCGGGTGGAGAATATACTCTGCACCGCGCAGCGCCCAAAACAGCCCACCCACGAAGAGGAAATTCACCAGCCCGCTCAGGCGAGGGTTTGCCATTAGCGTGGTTGCCACTTGAAAAATCAGCCCGATGATGGCGAAGTTAAACGGAATCCGAAAGCGCGGTTCGGCTAGGAAAAGTCCGTTCCAGCTTACTTGCATGACCCACAAGGACATGGGTAAGAAAAGCAGCCAGAAGGCCAGGGCACTGCGTTGCAGGGCGATCGACCAAGCCAGCATGGAGCCTTTGCGGCTCACAAATCCGTAGAGTCCGAAGACGCCGCTGATGCCAAACGTAACCAGCGCCGCCCATACCCAGCCGCCATGAAAGTAAATCAGCCGAGCCTGACTGCCCAAGGTCTTTTCCTCAGGGGCGAGGGCAGAAATGAAAATGGCAAGGAGGATTAAGAGGATGGTGCGGTAAACTAGGTGTGAAGACTTCATCCATCTCTCCCGAAACATGGATGCTCTTGAAAAAAACAAGGCGAGCTTTATTATAGCTTAAGCCCTTGGGTTTTCTCGGTTAAGGCACGCTGGAGCTTGGGGAAAAAACTGTTGCCATCGGGACGCGCCTGAAACAAAGTACATGCAACGGTCTAGGGCTTTGCAAAAAGCGGTTTTGGCTTCGCTTGGGTAGTCATCGTCTGTTAGTCGCTCGTTGTATCATCTTTTTTCGAGGTGGTTCGTAGGTGGGCTTGCGATGGCTGCCGCTCCAAATCGAAATGCGCTATAATGGAATTGAATGGTCGAGATTTTCGAGCAGACAATTCTCTATGCCAAAGAAATCCTTTGCTTCCAAAAATCGAACGATTTCCACAAAGCCTTCCCCAAAGCCGCTTAGAGGGACAACGCCGGCCGCAAAGGGTTCGGTTAAGACGGGTTCACCCAAGCGGTTTGCTTGGGTAAGCAACTTTGTGCAGAAGCATCTGCGGCGCTCTGGTCGGAATATGCTTGACCGTAAACCCAGTGGGGTGAGCAAGAAAGCTAGCCGGCCGAAAGAAGGATTATCGCTCGACCAAAAATTGGATTTATTCGGGGTGATCTCTTTTGCCATAGGGTTTTTATCGGTGTTGAGTATGATCTCTGTTTCCCAAGGTTGGCTGACCAATGTGTTGGTAGAAGCCTTTTTGAGCGCCTTTGGATGGGGAGCAGTGATTTTGCCGTTGGTTTTAATGGCTTTGGGAGCGTGGCTGATCTTGCGCCGCTTTGAACGCGTTCCGGCTCCAACCATTGAGCGGATGGTTGGCGTATTGCTTTTGTATCTCAACAGTCTCACCCTCTTTCATTGGATTGGCGTTCTGTTTGGTTTTGGAGAAACTCGGTCAGGACCTGTCGAAGGGTTGTTTGGGGGACGGGTGGGGGCTTGGTTGTTTAGCCTTTTAGAAAGGGGCTTGGGACTTATTGGAGCGACGGTTGCCTTGTTTGCTTGGACGCTGATTGCCCTGATCCTCGCCTTTGACATGCGGCTTGCGCAAGTGGTTAGCCGCATAGCTCATTCCTGGACTCTGCTGCTGGATTGGTGGGATGAAAGAAAAGCCCGAGTAGAAAATGGTGCGCAACGGTTGCCTGAGAGCAGTTCAGCCACGGTCGCTTCTCCTTCTGCCTTACCTGTACGGTTGTCTCCGTTGCAACCGCCGCGCAGAGAAGGGCAGAGCGATGCTGCGGTGCCGGTGCGCATCCAGCCGAGTCAAGAGGTATCTGCGATGAGTTGGCGGCTACCAAATCTGCAGGACATCTTGGAAACAGGGGTTGCGCTCCAAAATTCCGATGAAATCGACCAACACCGTGCCCGCGTGATCGAGGAGACGCTCAATTCCTTTGGTGCCCCGGCGCACATTGTGGAGATTAACCGCGGCCCGGTCATCACTCAGTTTGGGGTGGAGCCGGATTTCATTGAAACCCGCAGCGGTAAAATGCGCGTGCGGGTGGGGAAAATTGCCGCTTTAGCCGATGATTTGGCTCTGGCGCTCTCCGCCCGCAGTGTGCGTATCCAAGCCCCAGTGCCCGGCAAAGGTTATGTCGGCATTGAGGTGCCTAATGATCAAGCGGCTTTGGTGCATTTGCGTGATGTCATTGAGAGCGAAGCTTTCCAGCGTTTACGCTCGCCGTTGCGTTTTGGACTAGGGCAGGATGTCAGTGGCAGAGCCGTGGCGATTGATTTGGCAGCCATGCCGCATCTGCTGATCGCCGGCACCACCGGTTCGGGGAAATCGGTGTGTGTGAATGCCCTCGTTACCTGTCTGTTGTTGTTTAACACCCCTGCTCAGTTGCGCTTAATCATGGTCGATCCGAAGCGGGTGGAACTTTCCAACTATAACGGCATCCCACACTTGCTCACGCCAGTGGTGGTGGAATTGGAGCGGGTCACTGGCGTGTTGCAGTGGGTGACGCGAGAAATGGAAGGACGTTACCAAAAGTTGGCTAACGCCGGTTGTCGCCACATCGCCGAGTACAACCTGAAGGCACCTCAGCGTGGGGAAGATACGCTTCCGTATTTGGTGGTGATTATCGATGAACTGGCTGACTTAATGATGCTTGCTCCCGAAGAGACCGAACGTTCGCTCACCCGCTTGGCTCAATTGGCGCGCGCCACCGGCATCCATTTAGTGATTGCCACCCAGCGCCCTTCAGTAGATGTGGTGACCGGCTTGATTAAGGCAAACTTTCCGGCACGCATTGCCTTTGCAGTGGCATCGGGTGTGGATAGCCGCGTCATCCTCGATCAGCCGGGCGCTGAACGGTTGCTCGGCCGTGGCGATATGCTCTTTCAAGCGCCGGATGCGGCTGCACCGATCCGTTTGCAGGGCGCCTTTGTTTCAGATGGGGAAATTCAGCGTCTGGTCGAGTTTTGGCAGGCTCAGAATCAATCCGTCGGTGGCACAGTGAGCGTGGCGGTGGAAACCGCTTTGTCGAGCGGTATCCCCCTGAAGCAAATGCCGCTCTGGGACGATCAGATCGGGGGGGAGAGTCAGGACCCGCTATTCAACGAAGCTGTGGACATTGCCAGGCGGCAGGGACGGGCGTCAATTTCCATGCTTCAACGGCGGTTGCGCATCGGGTATACACGGGCAGCGCGGTTAATTGAAACGATGGAAGAAAAGGGCATTGTCGGCCCTCCGGCGCCGGGCACGGGGACACGGGAGGTGTTGGATTACGGCGAGGCTGCCCCTCCGGCTGGGGAAAAATAACAAGGGTGAGCACAGTAACCCGCATCCTCTACCTAAACCCGATTGAAAGGGAAACAAATCTTTACCGCTAGCCCCTCTATTACGCAACCGGGGAAGCAATGGTTAACTGACGCAGTTTCCGTAATAGATTGTTGCGGATTTCTTGCACCTCTGGGGAAGCCATTTGCGAGAGACGATCCAAAGCGGCAAGATACTGGACGCGGGCTGAATTGGTATCACCCAGGTGTTGATAGAGATCGCCTAAACCGAGATGAACTTGGAGAGCTTGTTGATGGGCTGCCTCGACATTGGGTAATAAGGTTAAGGCATGCTCATAATGCTTTTGGGCTTGCTCATAGAGAGAACCAGCAATGGCTTTTTGAGCAGCTAAGATTAAGTAATGCAAGGCTTTTTCTGGCTGATTGCCCCATGAGAAATGACGGGCTAGCAGTTCGATCACCTCGTTTAATCGACCACTGTACTGACTTTCGATGGCAGTGCCGACCAAGGCATGTAAACGGCTGCGTTCTTTCTTGAGTAGGGTGTTGTAAACTGCTTCCGAGATCATCAGATGGCGGAAGGCGAATTCCCCTTGAGGGTGGTCTGGAGTGGAGACGATGAACTCGCGTTCTATCAATTCTTGCAAAGTTTTCTGAAGGTCTTCGGTGTGCACCGGCAGAATAGCTTCGAGCAAGTTACGGCTGAAGTGATGTCCAATAATGGAAGCGGATTGCAACACGGTGCGTTGGAATGGGTCTAATTGATCAAAGCGAGCTTGGATTAAGCCTTGTAAGGTGATGGGTACACCTAGCGATTCCCCATCAATCGAGCGGTGCGGACGTAATCCGGAAGGAGAATGAATCAGCGCGCCAGCGTCTAGCAACATGCGCAAAATTTCTTCCAAATACAAGGGAATGCCGGCGGCATGTTCGAGGATGTTTTGGATCAGCTTGGGAGGAAACTGTGGGATGTCCACCAAGCTGGCTAGCAGGGCGTAGCTTTCTTCGTCTGTCAGACTGCGTAGTTCAATCCGTTCAAACGCCTGAGGAGAGGCGGATTCCACAGCTTTGAGGAATTTCTGCAAGGTCGGGATGTTTTCGCTGCGCGTTGCGGCAAGGATTAGGAGCGGCGTATGGATTAAATCGGCAATGACTGTTTGCAAAATACCCAGTGAAACTTCGTCTGCCCACTGCAGGTCTTCCAGAATCCAGATGTGGGCTTGATTGGGATAACAAGGGTATAGGATAGCGCGGATCGCTGTTAGGATTTGTTGGCGTAATTGTTGAGCTTCCAGATTTTGGACAAGCAGGAGATAGTTGGCATCTGAGCTGGGTAGGGAGAAGAGATATTCGATATAAGGGACTAAGGTTTCCGTTTGCCTATCTGCACAGTTTTGCAGGCTTTGACTGATTCGGTGGGTGATTTCGGAGGGGGTGCTTTTTGAGGAGATACCAAGGCGGCGGCGCAAGAGGTCGGTGAAAATCCAGTAGGGGACTGAACGGCGGTAGGTTAAGCTGTAGCCCTCCAGATACGGGAGCTTTTCTTCGTTTAGCTGATGCTTGAATTCTTGTAGAAGGCGGCTTTTACCGATACCCGCTTCGCCGCAAATCAAGATAAACTTTCCCTGCGAAGCACTTTGAATCTGATGAGCTGCTTGCAAGAGGTGGTCTAATTCTTTCTGACGTCCGATCAGGGGAGCATGTAAACCTTCAGCGGCGCGGGTGGTCTCGGCTAAAGGCTTCAAGCCAATCAGGCGATAACAGGGGATGGGATGATCGAAGCCCTTCAGCGTGGCATCAGGCAGTCGTTCGTAGTCGAAGATCGTCTTGGTCTGATGGACAACGTGTGCGCTGGTAAAAATACAGCCTGGTTCTGCAATCTCTTGTAAACGATAAGCAAGGTTGACGGTTTCGCCGATGGCAGTGTAGTCCATCACAATGTTCGAGCCGATCTCGCCGACAATCACCGGCCCGCAATGTAAACCGATGCGCAGGTTGAGGTCGAGATTGAGATTCTGTTGAACGTGCTGACGCCAGAGCAGAAAGTTGGCTTGCATGTCGAGTGCAGCGCGTACGGCTCGTTCGGTGTTGTTTTCATAGCTAACTGGCGCACCAAAGAGGGCCATAATGCCGTCGCCGGTCATCTTGTCGATAATGCCTTCGTACTTGTAGACCTCGCGGCTGAGTAGGTCAGTGTATTGCTGAACAAGCTCGTATAAGGCTTCGCTGTCTAGGCGGTTAGCAGCGGATGTATATCCAACCAAATCAGCAAAAAGAACGGTGACATGGCGGATTTGGCTGCGTTGAGGGGCATCAAGGTAAAGGGGTAGATCACTCAAGCGCGCCCCGCAGTAGCCGCAAAAGCGCATCCCATCTGGGAGTTCGGCTTGACAATGTTTGCAAATCAGGGTCATCGACTTTATCTTACTATGAAAATGGGCAAATAGACTTGACACTTTTGTTGGGCGTTCGTATAATTTGGTTTCGCCCTGAGCCAGAAGCAAGGGTAAAAGTTATATTCCCAGCTTCCTCATCGTTGTGCGGAAACGCCCCTGATGGCGTGGAGCGCGCAACCGATGGAGAAGTGAAGATTGGAGAGAACGATGAAATTTGCAATTGTTGAAGATGGCGGGAAGCAATATAAAGCTGCGGTCGGAGAGACGATCGAGGTGGATTACTTCCCCGCCGAAGTTGGCGAACAATTGGATTTGCAGCGGGTTTTGCTCGTCGCAGAAGACGACCAGGTGTTGGTCGGCAAACCGTTGGTGGAAGGCGCAAAAGTACATGCCACGGTTGAAGCCCAAGTGAAAGGCAAAAAGATCGTAGTCTTCAAGTACAAGCCGAAAAAACGCTATCGCGTCAAAGCTGGGCACCGACAACGCTATACTCGCCTACGCATTGATGAAATTGTAATAGGATAGGAAGGTACCGATGGCACACAAGAAAGGTGGCGGCTCAAGCCGCAACGGAAGAGATAGTCATTCCCAACGATTGGGTGTAAAAGTTTTTGGTGGGCAGCAGGTTCTGGCGGGCAACATCCTGGTTCGTCAGCGCGGCACGCATATAAAACCGGGCAAAAATGTTGGCTTGGGTAAGGACGACACGCTGTTTGCTACCGCAGCGGGGATAGTGGTTTATGAGACCATCCGCGGCAACCGCAAGCGGGTCAGCGTGATTCCGCTCGAGGAAGCTGCCTGAGCTTTGCCTAGAGAGAAGGATTTACGGTTATGAAGAAAAATATCCATCCGACATATTACCCAGATGCCCAGGTGATCTGCGCCTGCGGCAATACATGGACGACCGGTTCGACCAAAAAGGTGATCCACACCGATCTGTGTTCGAAATGTCATCCCTTTTATACCGGCGAACAGCGCATTGTTGATACCGAAGGACAGGTAGATCGCTTCTATCGCAAATTAGAGATTCGCAAGCAATATCAAGCCGAAAAAGAAGCCCGCGAAGCCGCCCGCACTTCACCGCTTCGCCCGATTACTGACTTAGAACTCGGACCGCGTGCAACCGAAGCTCTAGCCAAAGCCGGTATCACCAACGTTGGTCAAGCCTTAGAGCGTTTGGCGCAAGGCGAGCAAGCATTGCTTGCTATAGATGGCTTTGGACGCAAGTCGTTAGCTGACCTGAAGAAGCGCTTGCGCTCCTTCGGTTATGAATTACCCGAAGCAGCCGAAGAGATCGTTGTGTAAAGCTGGACGTTTGTATTAATACAAATCCCCCGTTTCGGGGGATTTTTGTTTTCTCCCCTCGCCCGCTGGGAGAGGGGCTGGGGGGAGTCTAACTCCCCTCGCCCGCTGGGAGAGGGGCTGGGGGTGAGGGGATATGCGCGTAGGCGCTCGTTACTCAACCTGCGGCAGTGCCTGCGGGTCGAGTAGGGCGTTAGCCCGTACCGAGACCCAACTCAGCGAGTTTCGGTAGGCTTGCTGGCGCTTGCTACTCAATCGGCACGATTTCGTGAGTGACAACATCCTTGATTCGATGAGCATCGCTGGGTGGGCACCCTCGCCCGCCAAGATAGAACTCAATTATATATGGACTGATCCTTCCAACCACCCTTCGCAAAACTCATAACTTTGTATATATAGCTTATAGCTTACTCCAAAAATTAGTACGTTTTTCCTATTGACAAAGCCTGGTAAATTGATTAATTATTAAGTGTAAAGCTTCGAAAAGGCAAACCCGTCGCAAGGCGGGGACGCAAAGCTAAGGGGTCTTCTGTCAAGGGAGATAGCCCGGCTGCCGAAAAGCCTACCAATAATGGGTGTCCTGAGATTGGTATGGCTTTTTTTGTTTCGTACTGTGTG